>JBDKJU010000001.1:0-6147 GCA_039796435.1 Pseudomonadota bacterium
TCTGTACAACGGCAACACCGCCCTGACTCAATCAGGCTTGACTGGTTATAACAACCAGTGGGGTGCTTGCTGCGCACGTGATATCAACACCAACTTCACCACTACCGCCCCCTATTTGGCACTGAATCTGGCTTTTGGTCAATTTGACATTGACGCCGGTGTTCGTCGCGAAAAATTCAAGGCCAGCGGCAGCTACTACGGCTCCACCTCGGCACCTGTTAGCGTTGATGTCAATGGCGATGGCACACTCTCCTTGGCCGAAAAGAACGTCTATGTTTCTGATCGTTCCAATCCAGGCAAAGTGGACTACTCCATTAACTACACCAACAAGACCATCGGTGTGAATTACCGCATCAATAATGACATGAGCACTTTCGCCCGTTACAGCGAAGGTAACCGTGCCATTTCTGATCGCTTCTACTTCTCGCCTAACGTCGACTGGAAGACCGGTGCTTTGACCACTGCTGGTGCTTATGCCGCTTTGGCCCCTGTGAAACAAACTGAAATCGGTTTCCGTTTCCGCACCAAAGGCGCTGTCAACTTTAACTTGGATGCCACTTATTTCCGTGCCACCACTGAAGAGTTTGACTTTGACCAGACCCGTCAAGATGACCCCACCAAGCCTAACTACCAAGGCCCCAAGCTCAACACTGTCGGCTACAAATCTGATGGTATCGAGCTCACCAGCTCTTTAGCAGCCTCTGGTTTCCGTTTAGATGCCAACATCACCTATGCCAAGGGCGTGAAGACCAAAGACTTTGGTAACGCTGCCACCATCGGCAAAGAAGAGCCTGGCAATCCTAAGCTGCGCTACATCTTGTCGCCTAGCTACAGCATTGGTCCAGCTCGCTTCGGGATGAACTTCCGCGGTCAAGGCAGCCAATATGGTGACGGCTTGAACAAGCAGGTGTTGAGTGGTTACATGATCATGGGCGCTTTTGTGAACTATGACATCACCCAAAACCTGACCGCCAACCTCAACATCAACAACTTGGCTGACAAAGTGGCCTGCGGTGGTGGTGGTGGCTTTGTAGGTGGTTCCACCACGGTGTATGGTTGCGGTGTTGAAATTGGCCGCACCTTCTCAGCTGGTATCCGCTACAAGTTCTAAGTACAGTTCTAATCCCCTCCGTTAGAACATGAACGAGATTGGGTCACTCATGAAAATGAGTGACCCTTTTTTATGAAACAATTCGCATCATGATGAATCCACACGCTCTGCAACATATCGCCATCATCGGTGGTGGCTCTTCGGGCTGGATGGCCGCTGCCGCGCTGTCTGCGGCCCTGAACGGGCAATGCCAAATCAGCCTAGTGGAGTCAGAAGAGATCGGCACTGTAGGCGTCGGCGAAGCCACCATCCCGCCCATACGTATGTTCAACCAGATGTTGGGCATAGACGAAAATGAATTCCTCCGCCGCACCCAAGGCAGCTTCAAGCTGGGCATTGAATTTGTCCACTGGGGGCGTGAGGGACATCGTTACTTTCACCCATTTGGACCACACGGCATCAACTTTGATTTTGCCCCTTTACACCAACACTACTTGGCCGCAGCGCAAGCCAAACCCATGCCCAGCATTGACGAATACTCCATGGCCTGGCATGCTGCCAAGCACGGCAAATTTGGCAAGCCCCTCACCGACCCGCGCAATGTTTTGTCCACCTTTGACTATGCCTATCATTTTGATGCTGGCTTATACGCCAAATATTTGCGTGAGATTTCCGAAAAACGTGGCGTACGTCGCATAGAAGGAAAAATCAATCAAATCACAACCAAGTCTGAAAACGGTTTTATCGAGGCCGTGCATCTGCAAAACGGGGCGATAGTCTCTGCTGATTTTTTTATCGACTGTTCAGGTTTTCGTGGCTTGCTAATAGAGGAAACCCTGCACACCGGCTACGAAGACTGGACGCATTGGCTGCCCTGCGATCGGGCGGTGGCGATGCCATGCGCGCACGGAGGTGAGTTCACCCCTTACACCCGCTCCACTGCCCGCCAAGCTGGGTGGCAGTGGCGCATTCCCCTGCAACACCGCATCGGCAATGGCTACGTCTATTCCAGCCAGTTTTTATCGAATGATGCAGCCGCCGACACTTTACAAAAAAATCTTGATGGCGCCGCACTGGCAGAGCCTCGTCATCTGCGCTTCGTGACCGGACGACGCAAAAAATTGTGGCATAAAAATGTATTGGCCATGGGGCTGGCCTCGGGGTTTCTCGAACCTTTGGAATCCACCAGTCTGCACATGGTGCAAAGCGCCATTTCGCGGCTGTTGGCTATATTTCCAGACAAGCGAATGGACGACATGACCGTGACTGAGTACAACCGTCTCGGGATCGAGGAGTACGAGCGCATACGCGATTTCATCATCTTGCACTACAAGCTCACCGAGCGTGAGGACACCCCTTTGTGGCAATACTGCCGGCACATGCAGGTGCCCGATAGTCTGGCCAATAAAATTGCCAACTTTCGTCACAACGGCCGTCTGGTTGTTTATGGCAATGATTTATTTGGCGCCCAAAGTTGGGTGGCTGTCCACCTAGGACAATTCAATACGCCGCTGTCTCATGACCCACTTGTGGGCTTCCGTCAAAACGCGGAAGACATGCTGGAACGGCAACGACAGGGCATGATCACCTCTGCTGCGCAACTCTTAAGCCATGCCGACTACATCAAGAAAAACTGTGCTGCCCCCACACTTTGAGCCGCTACGAGACAGAAAAACACTCAAGCACTGAGTGCAAAAATACTAAGGCAACACCGCCTTCGCAGACGGCTGGTAAGGCGCCGCCACACGAAAGCTAAGCTCCTCTATTTTTGTGTCGCCCTGCCATATAGATAAGCTATGTTGACCGGGCGGTGGCAAGGGCAGATGCTGTATGCCCTTGCTGAGCCACTGCTGATTCAAGCGCCAGCGCAAGCCAGGTGGGGCGTAGGACACACGCAAATGCAGCATGGCGCCTTGGGCAGAGACATCAGGGTCCAGCGCGTACACTGCGCCCGCCCCCGGATTAAGAATATGCACACGCTCGCTGCTCAGCGAGGGTGATGCCGCCACCGTGGTTAAGGTCTTCGCCCAGCTCGGCGGAGTCAGTCTCCCCAGCCTTGGGTCTTCATGCACGCTCTCTATGATCTGCGCCCACGCCGGGGCTGCTCCGGTCACACCCGATACCTCACGCATGGGTGCCCCATCAGCATTGCCCACCCACACCCCCACCGTGTAGGTCCGTCCAAAGCCAATGCACCAATTGTCGCGCATGTTTTTGCTGGTCCCTGTCTTGACTGCAGTAGGCAGGCGAGTGGCAAGCACCGAGTCAAACCCAAAGCTACTCGCCCGCGCCCCACGGTCATGCAGGATTTGGGCTATCTGTTCCGCGCTGTTGGCAGGCAACAGCTGCTGCGTGGCCGCAGTGGTGTGCAGGTGAAACACGGGGGGCGACCATTGCCCCTGTTGCGCCAGCATACGATAGGCATTGGTCAACATCAACAGCGACACCTCAGCTCCCCCCAAGGCCAGACCAAGACCGTAGTAATCGGCATCGTGTTCGCCTTGTATGACTTGCATCTCTTTTAGCAACTGCAAGAAATGCCTAGGCCCCACCAGCTCCAGACTGCGCACCGCGGGAATGTTCAGTGACCCCGCCAAGGCTTCCGCCAAGGGCACGGGTCCCTGGTATTTTTGATTGAAATTCTGCGGCCGGTACGTCCCCCCCACCTGAGCCTGCGCAAATGGGCTGTCATCAAGAATACTGTCTGGCACAAGTTTTTTTTGCGCCAACGCCAGGGCATAGAGAAAGGGTTTCAACGTTGACCCTGCCAAGCGCTTGGCCTTGGCCATATCCACCTCGACAGCGCGGCTCGTCGCCGCCACACTCCCCACATAAGCCAGAACTTCGCCGCTGGCATTATCCAACACCACCGCTGCCGCATCAAGGGCTTGGTGGTCACGCAACTCCAATAATTGCGTGCGCAAAATCTCTTGCACCTTTTTTTGTATCTGCGCATCAACACTGCTGTGCTGATGGTCTGGCCCCAGATGCGCCTTCAGGTGTGGCGCCAGTTGTGTGCTCATGCCATTGCGGCGCAATACCTGGGCTTGCAGCTGCACCTCGGCACAGCGATTCGGCCTCAAAGCACATGCGCGTGCCACCACTTTTGCCAACCCCGCATTCGGGCTGCGCGGCAATGCCACTAAAAAAGCAGCCTCGGCTTCGTTGAGTTGCAGCAGGGACTTCTGCCACCACGCCGTGCTCATGGACAGAAAGCCCTCACGCTCACCCTTCAATGGCACCAGGTTGATATAAGCCTCCAGAATTTCGGCCTTAGACCAGCGTGCGTTCAACAGCAAAGCATCCAGTATCTGCCGCAATTTATCGCCCAGCCCCCCCGTGCTGTGCCCACTCATCAAACGCACCACCTGCATGTCCAGCGTGCTGCCGCCGCGTCGTATGCCCTGCCACACACTCTGCTTGATGCTGGACAAAAGCGCTAAGTAGTCGACCCCTGCGTGCGTGACAAAACGTTTGTCCTCGGCTTCGAGCAAGAGTAGCAGCAAGCTTTGCGACACCTGCGACAAGGGCACCCATTCCTCACGCAAGCGCTCATCATTACTGCGGGTGCGCAACAGCACCTCACCATGTCGATCATAAATGGTGCGAAAACTGCTGCTCTGACTGTCCCGGAATTCTGCAAAACCGGGAATCTGCCACATCCTGACCCCCAGCGCCACCACCATCACCCCCAACAACGCCAAGGCTAAAAACAGCCACCTCAAGGGATAATCACCACATCGGCAACCGGCATATCAGCGAACATCTCGGGCGCATACATGGCCTCTACATGGCTATTGCCCAGACGGAATGTGCCGGCCTGATTTAACCTTAGTTGGTAGTTAATGACATGACTGCCCTTGGGCAAGTGACGGTAGTATTGTTTAAAGACGGTAGCGGTACGCTCGGTAAACGCAGGCCAAGCGCGCACATCAGCCTTGTTGCCTGGCTCTTGTAGAGCACTGTCTCCGCCCAAGCCGGTGCCCAAAATGCTGCTGCTGGCGGGAATAGGATCGTCCACCACCACCCAGGCCATATCGCTATTGGCCACCACCGTCAGGCGTACCTCCACCACGTCACCCACTGTCCACTGGCCACGATTTTTTTGTTCCACCGGCAAGACTTGCCGCTCAATTTGATAACCGGCGAACAGGGGTTTCTTTAACGGCAGACTGGCCAGACTGCGCACCATGATCCAAGGTTTGCCCTGGCCTGGCGCATTCACTGTCAATGCCTGATCACCGCTGGCCCAAGGCAATAAGGTTTGCGTGTCCTGCCCCAGCGCGATGGTTTTATTGTGCTTGCCATAGATGAGCTCGGCGCTGCCACTCACTGGCACTGATTCGTAACGATTGGCAAATTGCGCAAGCATCAGTCGCCCCCAGGCATTTGCCGTGGTGGTGCGCCAGGCGCCATTTTTCTGCCGCGCCAGCACAGAGCGCAATAATTTGGGCGCATCGTCCTTGAATCCGACATCGTCAAACAAACTCATCAAAGCACGAATGGCGTTCTGATCGGGGGTGTGCATCAGCCACCAATAAGATTCATCGCTTTCTCGTGAGAGATTCAGCACCGTGCCCTGCAAGTCAAAGCGCGAGCGCAGAGTGTTGCGCAACTGCTGCAGCCACTCGCCACGCTGCTTCAGCTCTGGCATGCGCTTCACCGCGCCCAGAGCATCAATCACGCTGGCGGTTGGCCAGCGCTGCGGCGCAAATTCTATGTTGTCCCAATGTCCTGGTTTAGCGACACCATAACGTGACAAGGTCTCAAGCAGAATGAGCTTGCGTATGACTTGATCGGCATATTGCTTGGCCTCGCGCACGGCAATACGGCCTTCCACCACATTGCTCAGTGCGGCCAGCATCTGCATCTTGGCTTGTTCTGGCACGGCGTATCCGGCCTCATGTGCCACGGTGAGCAAGTAGGCAGTGAGGATCTCCGAACCTTGCTGGGTGTTACTGGGCCAATACTGAGCCAGTCCATGGTCATCCAAGTGCGCAGGCAAACTGGCCATTACTTCTTGCCACAAGCTGGCATCGGCCAGACCAATCGCTTTGGAGGCGCGTTGTTCCAAGCAGGTGTAAGGATATTTCAAA
>JBDKJU010000002.1:0-3741 GCA_039796435.1 Pseudomonadota bacterium
GCGTTTTGTCATGGTGGCCACTCGCTCGATTTCCACTTTATTGTGGGCATTGTTTTTTGTGGCCATGTTTGGTCCCACGGCTTTTGCAGGCATGTTGGCCATTGCTTTTCACTCAATCGGCTTTATCGCCAAGATGATGAGTGAGGCGCTGGCCGAAGCCCCTAAAGGGCCGATCGAGGCTTTGAGTGCCACCGGCAGCACGCAGCTGCAAAAAGTGGTGATGGGCTTTTGGCCTGCCGTAAAGCCGAGCTTTTGGGCGGTGGCCTTGTTTCGCTGGGACATCAATGTGCGTGAATCTGCCGTGCTGGGGTTGGTTGGTGCTGGTGGTATTGGCATGGCGCTGGACACAGCGATGAACCTGTTTCAGTGGGACAGAGTGGCGCTGATTTTGCTCACTATATTTGTGGTGGTTTTGCTCATTGAGGCATTGGTTACTTTAATACGTCAAAAAATATTATGAAATTTTTTATACTCTTGGGTGCCTGTTTTTCCACCGCGCTCTTGGCCCACAGCACGCGTCTAGGTGATTTGCGCATTGGCCACAGCTACGCCCCTGCCACTCCTCCTGGGGCAAAAGTCGGGGCTGTGTTTTTTCCTCTCTCGAATAATGGCAAAACCGCCGACCGTCTGGTCAAAGCAGAATCAGCAATTGCGGGCATCGTGGAAATTCATACACACGTCATGGACAAAGGCGTGATGCGCATGCGGGCCTTGCCGCATCTTGATTTGGCGCCGGAGACCACGGTTGAGCTAAAGCCCGGAGGTTTTCATATCATGTTGTTCGAGCTTAAAAAACCCTTGCTGAAAAATGAGTCGTTTTCACTGATTTTGACCTTTGAAAAGGCAGGCAAGGTCGAGGTAAGCGTTGCCGTAGAAGACGGGGTGGGTCGCCATGGCCACACCGAACACAAGCATTGATAAAGACGCTGAGTGCTAAGTGGGATAGCTGACAAGGCGGTAAAAGCATTATCTGTTTGTCTGAGTGTGGGGCATAAGACACAGGCAGTAGATGAGGGGTGTGCTGTAGGCGAATAATGAAATTAAGTTTAGAATGAGCCTTGGCTTAGAATAAATTTCATAAGAGCTATGAAAATGGACTATCAATTATTATTTGAACATGCGCCGGCGGCCTTGTGGCTAGAGGACTTTACCGAAGTCAAGGCATACTTTGCACGCAAACGCGCGGAAGGGGTGGAAGACTTATTGGCTTATTTTCAGAGCCATCCTGGCGAAATAGAAATCTGTGCGCGGGCTATTAAACTAGTGGCGGTCAATAAGCAAACACTCATTCTGGTGAAGGCTCGCGACATCAACGAAATCAATGCCAATATTGACCGCATTTTTGGCACCGAGATGAAAAAAACGCTCATGCATGACATGAACAAGCTTTGGCAGGGGGCGACGCATTACGTTAGTGACAATATGGTCAACTATGCCTTGGATGGCACGCCCATCGAGGTGCAATTGCGCTGCCAGATCTTGCCTGGCTCTGAGGAGAGCTGGGCGGAAGTGCTCTACTCCACCGAGGATATTTCGCAGCGAGTATCAGCTGAAAAAGCCAGATACGAGGCTGAGCGTTACGCCAAAGGTCTGTTTGTGTACTCGCCCGTGGCCATTATGGTGCAGGATTTTTCACACATCAAAGGGCTGATGGACGATGTCAGGCAACAGGGCATAGAGGACTTTCGTACCTTCTTGAATGTGCACCCTGAGTTTGTCGAAGAGTGCATGCGCCAAATTCGCATCGTGGAGGTCAACCAACAGACCCTAACCCTCTACGGAGTCGGCAACAAGAGCGAGTTCATCGCCAATATGCCGCGCTTGTTTCGTGGTGAAATGAGCGCCAGCTTTGCCGAAACCCTTACTGATCTATGGAATGGAAAACACTTCATACAGCGCGAGGTGCTCAACTACCATCTTTCGGGTGATGTCATCAATGGTTTGCTGCAATTTAATTTTATGCCCGGCCATGAACAAAAATGGGACTTGGCGGCAGTGTCGATTACCGATATTACTGCCCGCAAAAAAGCAGAAAAATACCTGGAGTATCTGGGCAAGCATGACACCTTGACCAAGATCCGCAACCGTGCATACTATGATGATGAGCTGGTGCGGGTGCAGCGCAGTGGGCCATTCCCGGTGGGCATCATGCTCCTTGATTTAAACGGGCTCAAGGAAGTCAATGATGAGTACGGCCACACCATTGGCGACGCCATGTTGCGTCGCATGGGTGAAGTCCTCAAAAAAGTTTTTGATGAAAAAGACTGCGTCGCGCGTATTGGGGGCGACGAGTTTATCGTGCTGTTGCCGGGTAAAAGTGTTGACGACCTGGTGCGCTACAAAGACCAATTGGATAATGTGACCAAGCTGAATAATCAGTTTTATTTGGGCAAGGCACTGAGCTACGCCTGTGGTCTGGCGGTATGTGAAAAAGACGAACTCTTGCCCAAGGCCATCTCACGTGCTGATAAAGCCATGTACACCGACAAACGCGAAATGAAGGTGTGAGCCTTCGGCTAGGCCCAGTCAAGGGTGTTGGACAGGGCCTCTGCGGCGTTGCGAAGCGCGTCTAAATGTATCAATGAATCCGGAAAGTTGACGCGTGTGGCTGGCCCGTGCACTGCAACAGCGGCCACTACTTGCTCCTCCGCATTAAAAATAGGCACCGCCAGGCAACAGATTCCGAGCAAATACTCCTCATCGTCAATGGCGTAGCCTTTGAGCCTGATATTGGCAAATTCAGCCTCCAGCGACGCCAAATCGGTCAGGGTCTTGGGGGTGTGCTTAATGAGGGGGGCGCTGATCACATAGCGGTCTCGCAGGCGCTTGGGCATGTGTGCCAAAAACATTTTCCCGGAAGCCGAGGCATACAGGGGCACACTTGAGCCGGCATGTAGATTCACCCTGAGCGGCCATTCAGACTCCACGCGGTCCACATACATGATATTGGCGCCATTGGGTAAGGCAAGATTGCAGGTCTCGCCAGTTTGCTCCACCAGCTCTTCAAGAATGGCGCGGCGAGCCGATCGCTGTGGCGAGCGCAACAAGGTTTCACCAGCCAAGCGAGTCATTCGTGGTCCAGGCATGTAGCGCTTGCCATCGATTTCACGCATGAGCAGCCCTGATTCCTCCAGGGTGTTGAGAATACGGTAGACCGTGGGCTTGGGCAATCCCACCAAACGCATCACATCGGTCAGTGACAAAGAGTGATCAGCGTGGGCCACAGTCTCCATGACTTGGATGGCCCTCAGCATGGCTGATTGGGGTTCTGGTGTGTCAGACATGAACACATTGTACGTTGTTTAGTGAATAACGAACCGCAGGGTGCCGATAAGGCCGAAGAAAATACTTATTTCAAGAATTCAAAATAATCGGTCGCTGAATTGCAGCGATTGCCTTTGGCATATCGTGACTGGCCAGCAGGTCCCAAGCGTTCAGAACATGCGTATTCACCTGTGCCAGTGTGTGCGCATCGGCGCGGCTTGGCGGCTTGAGCACGTAATCGAATACCGCTTGCAGTGGCGTATCACTTTGTCGTGGGTGCCCTATGCCCAGGCGCAGGCGCCAGAAATCTGCGGTACCGGTTTGGGCTTGTATGTCTTTGAGGCCATTATGACCGGCATTTCCGCCGCCTATTTTGAGCTTGACCTGACCAACGGACAAATCGAGTTCATCATGTGCCACCAAGATCTGTTCTGGCAATACGCGGTAAAAGTGTGCCACGGATGCCACTGACAGGCC
>JBDKJU010000003.1:0-2684 GCA_039796435.1 Pseudomonadota bacterium
GCGCCCGCGGTACACATTGTGGGTGAGGTGGTCGATGACTTTCAGTCCATGTCCCTTGGGGTGCTTGTCCACTTCAGAGTGAAATTCAAAGTCAATATCGTAAATGCTCTTGCCTTCCTCATAGCGGTCGATCAAATACAAAGGCGCACCGCCTATGCCTTTAATGGCGGGCAGCTTTAACTCCATGGGCCCGGTGGGCACATCCACCGGCTGGGCACCTAGTTCCAGTGCACGCTGGTAAGCGTGGTGTGAGTCACGCACACGAAAAGCCATGGCACAGGCGCTGGGCCCATGCTCGGCACAAAAATACCCCGCCAGGCTTTTGGGTTCACGATTGACAATGAAATTTATCTCGCCCTGGCGAAACAGTACTACGTCTTTGCTGCGGTGCCTGGCCACCAGGTGAAAGCCCATTTTTTCAAACAAAGGCTCAAGAACATTGGGTATGGGCGAAGCGAATTCGACGAATTCAAACCCCATGAGCCCCATGGGGTTTTCAAATAAATCAGACATGTGTTTTCCTTAAAAGAGTTTTCAATAATCATGCGATGAAAACACCACCAAGGTGGGGCACAGGCAAAGCCGCGTGTGGAGCGCGCGAGGTGCTCGCCCATCGTCAGCAATTGTCTTAGCTTTAAGTCGCCATGCGGGGGCTTAAGCCGAGACAAAAAAGTCTGTGTAAGCAACATGAGGCCCAAGTATACTGCGCCACCCCATCAAAACTGCTGTTCCTCCCTCAGAAATTCTAAATTCAGACGTGAAGCTGCCAACTTGACAGGCACCCGGAAGCAGGTGATAATTGGAGGTTGCATTTTTTCTAACCTTATTATTCTTGGAGATTTCCATGCGTAAAAATATTTTTGCTCTGAGCTTGGTTTCAGCAGCAACTTTGGCTTTGGTAGGCTGCGGCCCCAAAGAAGAGCCAAAAAAAGCAGAAGCTGCTAAGGCTCCTGCTGCGGCTGCGGCACCTGCTGACGTTACCGTGGTCAAAATCGGCCATGTGGGTCCTTTGACCGGCGCCATTGCTCACTTGGGCAAAGACAACGAAAACGGTGCGCGTTTGGCCGTTGACGAAGCCAACGCCAAAGGCATCAAGCTCGGCGGCAAAGCTGTCAAGTTTGAACTGATGGGCGAAGACGACGAAGCTGATGCCAAAAAAGGCACCGTGGTGGCACAAAAATTGGTGGACGCTAAAGTCGCAGGTATCGTCGGTCACTTGAATTCTGGCGTGACCATTCCTGCCTCTGCTATTTACAACACCGCTGGCATTCCTTTCATCTCTCCTTCTGCCACCAACCCCAAAGTGACCGAGCAAGGCTATAAAGTGGCCTTCCGCACCGTGGGTCGTGACGACCAGCAGGGCCCTGCTGTGGCCAGCTACGTTGCCGGCGATCTGAAAGCCAAGAAAGTGGCCATCATTGATGATGCCACCGCCTACGGCGAAGGTTTGGCCAACGAAGTCGAAAAATCTTTGAAAGCCGCAAATGTCGGCATCGTCGGTCGTGAAAAGACCAATGACAAGGCCACCGATTTCAAAGCCATCTTGACCAAACTCAAAGGCAAAAACCCTGACGTGGTGTTCTACGGCGGCATGGATGCCACCGGCGGCCCCTTGCTCAAGCAAGCTCGTGAACTCGGCATCAAAGCCACCTTCGCTTTCGGTGATGGCGCCTGTACCGATGACATGGGCAAATTGGCTGGCGAAGCGGCCAACGGTTTCGTGTGCTCACAAGCTGGTATCCCCACCCAAGCCGCCAGCAAAGGCTTCTTGGATGCATTTAAAGCGAAATACGGCGATGCCAAGCAATACGCACCCTTCAGCTACGATGCTGCTAATCTGCTCATCGCTGCCATGCAAAAAGCAGACAGCGCAGATCCTGCCAAATACCTCCCCGAGCTGGCCAAAATCAGCTTCGACGGTGCTTCTGGCAAGATTGAGTTCGATGCCAAAGGCGATCGCAAAGACGCTGAAATGACCATCTTCGAATTCAAAGGCGGCAAGGTAGTGCCTATTTCTGTGATCAAGGCGGGCAAAGCCACCAAGCTGTAATTTTTTTACCGCTAAACTAAACGGCAAGCAGGCAACTGACTTGCCGTTTTTTATTTCTACACCTTTAATAAATGTTGGAGACCCAGGTGGATATATTCGTACAACAACTCATTAACGGCCTGACCTTGGGCAGTGTCTATGCCGTGGTGGCGCTAGGCTACACCATGGTCTATGGCATTGTGCAACTCATTAATTTCGCCCATGGCGAGGTGGTGATGATTGGCACCATGGTGGCCTTTAGCACCTTGACGGCACTCGTGGGTGCAAAGGTTGATCTGCACCCGCTCATGATGATTGTGGCCGCCACCCTGATGGCCATACCGGTGTGCATGGCGGTGGGCTATGGCATGGAGCGCATTGCCTATCGCCCTTTGCGCAAGGCCCCGCGTCTGGCCCCCCTCATCACCGCCATTGGTATCTCCATTATTTTTCAACACGTGGCCATGATGATCTGGTCACGCAATAATCTGGCCTTCCCACAAGTGGTGAAGGTCGTGCCCTACGCTGTTACTTCTGGCGACAACGCCGCCACCATCACCAATATACAAATTGGCATCATCCTGGTCTCTGTCATCATGATGCTTGGCCTCTTGGCCTTGATCCACAAAACCAAACTCGGCATCGCCATGCGTGC
>JBDKJU010000004.1:0-2533 GCA_039796435.1 Pseudomonadota bacterium
ACGACCGAGGCCAAGTACCAATGAGGCGGCGGCCTCACGCCAATCATAGTCTTGCTTGTAGACATATTGCTTGATGACACCTTCAAGCAGAGCGATCAGGACGATACTTAAAAAAACGAACCCCACCAGAGTTTGAATTTTGCTGCCGTACATAATTAGTAACCCACTGCCAAGGAGTCTTTGCGCGGGTCACTGCCCACCACATAGCCATTGTCGGTCTTCACAATCATCTGCCCACAGCCAAAGTCCATATAGGCATCATTGCCTTCAACAATCTGATGCCCCATGTGTATTAACCCGGCTCGAACATGGGCAGGGCAACTGTGTTCCAGTTCCACTCGTCCCATGGCATCAACTTTCCAGCGCGGGGCATCCTGCACCGCTTGAGGGTTGAGTCCATAGTCCACCAAGTGCATGAATGTTTGTAAATGACCCTGTGGCTGCATGGGGCCACCCATGACCCCAAAGGCACTGTAAGGTAGGCCATTTTTGAGAGCGAATGCGGGGATAATGGTTTGAAATGGGCGCTTGCGCGGCGCCACCACATTTTGGTGGTTAGGGTCCAGGCTGAAGCCAAAACCACGGTTTTGCAGACTGATGCCTTCAACGACCACGCCTGAACCAAAGCCCATGTAGTTTGACTGAATCAGCGACACCATCATGCCATTTTCATCGGCACTATTCAGGTATACAGTTCCACCTTGTGGGGGGAGACCAGTGCCAAAATGTTGTGCCTTGTCCGGGTGAATTAGCTTGGCGCGCTGTTTTAAATAATCAGGACGCAGCAAGTCGACGACACTTACTTGCGTCATCGCGTCAATATCAGCAACATGGGCATAAACATCAGCAAAAGCCAGCTTCATCGCTTCAATTTGCATATGCCAACGCAGGGGACTTTCACGCTCCCATGTTTTGGCATCGAAGTGATTCAATATCCCCAAGGCCATCAAAGCGGCAATGCCTTGACCATTGGGAGGAATCTCGCAGACTTCGTAACCTTGATACTGCTGTTTAAGTGGTTTGACCCAATCGCATTTATGTGCGGCAAAATCATCAGGGGTATGGGCTGCACCATGTGCTTTGGCAGAAGCAGCCATGGCGGCTGCCAAACGTCCCCGATAATAGCTTTCCCCTTTGCTGGCTGCAATTTCACGCAAACTTTTTGCCATGAGGGGAGAGCGAAATGTTTCTCCTGCTGTGGGCGCGCGACCATTGGGCATGAAGGTGTCGGCGAAGCCAGGTTGTTGTTTCAGTAGGTCAACATTGGCCGCCCATTGTCTTGCCACCGTTGGGCTGACGGCATAGCCACGCTCAGCATAATCAATGGCGGGTTCAAATAATTTATCAAAGGGTAATTTGCCAAAACGCTGCGACAACGCCACCCAGCCCGATACACAACCTGGTATGGTGACGCTGTGCCAGCCGCGTTCAGGTTTTTGCCCCAACTGCGCAAAGTAGTCTGGTGTCCACTGTGCAGGGGCCCGTCCGCTGGCATTCAAGCCGTGTAACTCATTTTCAGCCCAGACAAGGGCATAGAGGTCACTGCCCAAGCCATTACTGCAGGGTTCAACCACGGGCAGACAAATGGCGGTGGCGAGGGCAGCATCTATGGCATTGCCTCCTGCCAGCAGCATACGCAGTCCTGCTTGCGACGCCAAGGGTTGTGAGCTCGCGACCACATTACGGGCCAAGAGAGGGCTGCGTTTAGAGGGATAGGGTTGTTGATTTAATGGCATAAAAAAACGGTGGCCAAGTTACCTTGCCACCGCTTGATTGTATCGCGACAAATGCGATTATTCTTCTTTGAACGCCTCTTCGCGTTTACCACGCACGGCGGGCAATACCATGATCACCAGCATGAGGGCAGTAATGGACAACATCACGGCACTGATGGGGCGGGTGAAAAACACTGTGGCGTCACCACGCGACAACAACATGGCACGCCGCAGGTTCTCTTCCATCATGGGCCCAAGGATAAAGCCCAACAACATGGGGGCTGGCTCGCATTTCAATTTGGCAAACACATAACCCAAGATACCGAAGAGCACGGTAAGGTAAATATCGAATACATTGTTTTGCAGCGAGAAAATACCAATGCAGCAGAACACCAAAATGGCAGGGTACATGAGGCGATAAGGGATCGTGAGCAGCTTGATCCAAAGGCCGATCATGGGCAAGTTAAGCACCACGAGCATGAGATTGCCGATCCACATGGAGGCGATCAAACCCCAGAACAACTGGGGATTCGAGGTCATCACTTGTGGACCTGGCTGGATGTTATGTATGGTCATGGCGCCTACCATCAAGGCCATCACGGCATTGGGTGGGATGCCCAATGTCAGTAACGGGATGAAGGAGGTTTGTGCACCTGCATTATTGGCGGCTTCCGGGCCAGCAACGCCGGCAATATTGCCTTGACCAAAGGCCGGGCTTGCATTGGGACCAGCAATTTTTTTCTCGATGGTGTAAGAGGCAAAAGAAGAGAGCAAGGCCCCGCCGCCTGGCAAGATCCCCAACACGGACCCAAGGCCAG
>JBDKJU010000005.1:0-11485 GCA_039796435.1 Pseudomonadota bacterium
ACCCCACCCACCTTGGCACCACGACAGCGGTGTCCTAGATTGGTGTGCAATGCATACGCAAAGTCAACCGCAGTTGCTCCCTTGGGTAAATCAATCACTTTACCCTGGGGGGTGAGCACAAAAATCAAGTCATCAAACAAGGCATTTTTTAACTGATGCATTGCCTCATTGGGCGCTGTCTGTCCTTCAGCGCTGTCATCATCCTGATTCCATTCGATGAGTTGTCTGAGCCACTGCATTTGCTCCTGCATGGCACGTTCTTTGTCTCCCGAACTGTCCTTGTGTTGAAAGCCCCCCTCCTTGTATAGCCAGTGCGCCGCCACTCCATACTCTGAGGTCTGGTGCATTTCACGAGTGCGAATTTGCACCTCCACCACTTTTTGCTGTGGGCCCACCACTGCGGTGTGTAAAGAACGATAGCCATTGCTTTTTGGCTTGGCGATGTAATCATCAAACTCGCTGGGCACAGGGGTCCACAAATTATGCACCACCCCTAATGCGGTGTAACAATCAGGCACATTGGCCACAATAATGCGCACCGCATGCAGGTCAGACAATTGCTCAAACACATAGCCCTTGCGTTTTAATTTTGCCCAAATTGAATAGATGTGTTTGGCACGCGCTGCAACTTCCGCGTGTAAACCCTGTTTCTGACATTCGGACAGCAAACGCTCCTTCACCATTTGCATATAAAACACCCGCTCATTGCGCTTGAAATCGAGGGCTTGTGCAATGTGTCGGTAAGTGTCGGGCTCAAGAATCTGCAAACATAAATCTTCCAGCTCCCACTTGATTTGCCACAGTCCCAAACGATTGGCCAAGGGGGCATATAAGTCCAACACCACGCGGGCAAGTTTTTGCTGCGCCGACACATCAAGTGATTTTCTCGCGGTCCTTAGCACCACCAAGCGTTCTGCAAGTTTGATAATCACGATCCTGATATCGCTGGCCATGGCCAGTAACATCTTGCGCATACGCTCTAGTTGTAAGGTGCGCTCTTCCGTTTTTTGTTGACTGCGCGGCAGCTCCTCCACCAGCTGCATACGGCGCACCCCCTCGACCAAAGTCTGAGCCTCCGCATGGCCTGCCGCAATCTCTGGTGTGGCTCCAAACAAGCTATTTATTGCTAAGGCAGCAGCTTCCCCCAGATGAAACGGTTTAAGGACAAGGAGACAATCTTCTATCAATTCTTGCGGCGACGAGGTCATGGCCGGCATTGTAAATTGGCCCTGGCTCGGTCAACTGCCAAGCTGTTACACTCGTTGCATTACTGTTTACTCACGGAGACTGATATGAAATTCAAGCAGCTGTTGATACTCACCGCATTGGGTGTCATGGCCACCACTACCGCCAAAGCCGGTGAGCTCGAAATATTTGAATATGAAAATTTTCAAGGCATGAGCACAGTAATTCGAGGCAGTATCGACAATTATGAATTTAAAGGCCGGTCAATAAGAGTACGCGGAACCGCATGGGATGTGTGCACCGGTGCATACTTCTCGGGTGTGTGCAGCAGTTACCGGCCGGGGGAATATCCACGCACGCCATCTGATATTTTTAACTCCGCACGCGAGCAATTCGCCCCTCCCCCTCCTGCGCCTGTGAGTGCTCCACTCGTGCCTGGCCGTATTGAGTTGTATGACAATCCAGGCTTCCGCGGTATCTCATTGGTCAGTGACCGCAGTGTGCCCACCTTGCGTGGCGTAAATTTTGCCAACCGTGCCATGTCTGTCATTGTGGCAGCCGGGATATGGGAAGTCTGTACCCGCGACAGTTTTGCTGGTCGTTGCCAAACCTTCCCACCAGGACGTTATAACGAGCTTCATCCAGATCTGGCACGCAATATCAATTCCCTACGTCAAATTCCACCACCAGCTATCCCCTTGCCCGAGACAGCCGCAGCAGTGGTCAACCCAGTTGCTGTTATCGCTGGCGCAGTGCTTGGTGCTGCGGGCGTCGGGGTTATCCCTCCGGCCAGTGCACCCGTGGTCAATACGATCCAAAATGGACGGCTGACTTTTTACAGCGGGCCCGGTTTCACTGGCCGCAGTTTCAGCTTGGTGTCTGATCTTGCCGATTTTGGCGGTACTGGCTTTAACGACAGGGCCCAGTCTGTGCAAGTCGAATCCGGCACTTGGGAGCTGTGTCAGCACGGCAGTTACGGTGGCGAGTGCCGTATTTTCGCTCCAGGCCAATATCCTATACTCTACAGCCTCGACAACGCCATTTCTTCTGCGCGTTTGATACAAGCGCCTGCACGCGGTCATGTGCAGCAGGGGGTAAACGACGGCGTGTTCCCTAACGGCGCGCGCAACACGCGTCATGCAGTCATGATTTTTGCTGATGTAGATTTTCGTGGCGAAAGCTACCGAGCCAATACCGACGTGTTTACGCTAGGTGGTACCAGCATGAATGATCGCTCTCGCTCGATCTTGGTCAGCTATGGCAAGTGGCAATTCTGCGAAGACAGAGACTTTCGTGGTCGCTGTGTGACGCTAGGTCCTGGCTCCTACCCACGCCTGAACTGGGAACTTGACGGCAAAATCAGCTCCCTACGCAGAGTCGAATAAGCACAAAAAATAGATTCACCACTTGGGGCATAATTCTTTTATGCCCCATCAAAGCTTGGTTTTGCCATATACCCCCCCCTTGGCTTGGGAGGAATTATTAACATTCTTGGCCAAACGCAGTCTCACTGGCATGATGCATATAGAGGGAAGCGTCTATCACCGCTGTGTCTCAATGGCAGGACATACCGGGTACATCAGTCTGAGCAATCATGGCCATGGCAATAGTCTTGGCTTGAGCATGTCGCCAAGCCTTGAGTCAGAGCAAACACAGATAGCCGAGCTCTCAGCACAGTTATTTGACCTACATGCCGACACCGACGCAATAGAGCAGCATCTGCGCGCACAAGGACAGTTCATACGCGCCGCAGGACTTCGTCTTCCGGGGGCTTTTGATCCCTTTGAGATGGTAGTAAGAGCCATCTTGGGGCAACAAATCAGTGTGGCTGCTGCCACCACCGTCGCTGGAAGAGTAGCCAAAACTTATGGCACCGCCTTGGAAACACCCTCGCCTTACCTCACACACACATTTCCCAGCGCCAGCAGCATTGCCTGTCTTACACCGGCACATTTGTCGGCGTTGGGAATCATCACAAGACGTGCGCAATGCATTATTCGCTTAGCGCAGGAAATCGACGGCGGGCATTTAGATCTGCGTCCAAAAGATTGGGATAAAGAAGATTGTGAGCGTGTTATCAGACAGCTCACAGAGTTGCCTGGCATTGGCGATTGGACCGCACACTATATCGCCATGCGTGCCCTAAAATGGCGCGATGCTTTTCCAGCAGCTGATCTGGGCATTATGAAGGCGCTCAAAGTAAGCAATGCCAAAGCGGCTATTTCTGCCGCCCAGGTTTTTCGCCCCTACCGTGCTTATGCTGTCATGCATCTATGGAGTCAACTATGAATCATCTTTCACTCACCACCCCTGTTGGCGATATGCTGGTCGCCACCGATGGACAAGACATCACTGAAGTTCGTTTTTTACAAGATAAATATTTTCCGCAAGCTAGTGTATTTGAACGACAATTCGGTGCCTACGATGCAAAGCACGGACTACTCAATGAATGCAAGGCCCAGTTAAATCGTTACTTCAATGGCACACTCCAGCATTTCACCTTGCCGCTCAGCCCCCAAGGCACGGCGTTTCAACAGTCCGTGTGGCAGGCTATCCTGCAAGTCAATTTTGGTGAAGCCCAAAGCTATGCCAAGCTTGCACATTCAATAGACAAACCGAGCGCGGTGAGAGCGGTGGGAGGGGCAGTCGGACGCAATCCCATTGCTGTCATCATCCCTTGCCATCGCATTCTCGGGCAATCTGGAGCCATTACAGGCTATGCCGCGGGCTTGACCATAAAAAGACACTTACTCGCATTGGAAAAAATCAAATACCATGAGTAAACCCATGCAGATTTTCGATTGGCTGCGCTTGCTTTTACTTGCAGCTATCTGGGGCAGTTCTTTTATCTTCTTTCGCATCCTTACTCCCGTGCTGGGCATCAGCCCAACCACCGCCCTACGCTGTTTTTTGGCCGGACTATTTCTTTATTTGGTGCTGTGGTGGCGCAAGGAGAAAATTGATTGGAGAAAAAAAGGCAAGCATTTTTTTATCATTGGTGTGTTGAATTCAGCCCTACCCTTCGCCTGCTTTGCTTACGCGTCCTTGCATATTCCTGCTGCTTATTCGGCTATCTTAAATTCTACGGCGCCTATTTGGGGTGTATTGATTGGCGTTATTTTCTACGGCTCACCGATAAGCCGACGCACGCTCATCGGGTTTAGTACCGCACTACTAGGCGTCATTCTGGTTGCTAACCCTTGGCAAAGAGCCTCTGGTTTTGTTCCAGATGCCTACTTCCTACCTGCCATTGGGGCAGGTTTGGCAGCCGCAATTCTGTATGGCATTGCCAGTCATCTCATCAAAAAACATCTGAGTGATCAATCTGCAGTAGTCAACACCGCGGCCACACAATTGGTCGCAGGTCTCGCCTTGCTCCCTTTTGCCGCAGCCCAGATGCCCAGCCTTGCCGTGTTTACACCATTAATCATTGCCAGCATTCTGGCTATTTCCTTGATGTGCTCGGCGCTGGCTTATTTTTTATACTACAAACTGATAGCAGACATTGGGGTTGAGCGCGGCATGAGCGTCACCTTCTTCATTCCCGTGTTTGGACTGCTCTGGGGTGCCCTGTTTTTAGGTGAAGCCGTCAGTATGATGATGCTTCTGGGCTCGGCATTGGTGATATGCGGCACGTATATTGGTCTCAAAAAATAACGCCACCAATACACGCCAAGGCCTACTTACTTAGACAGCACAGGCAAGCAATGAATAAAAGATCAATTTTTTTTGATTTTTCGTGATTTGTTCTTTTTTCCAGCCGGGCTATATTTACTTTTTTTAAAGCCTTTGTTTTTTGCCACCTTGGACCGTTTACCCTGTTTGATCTTCTTGATTTCAGGTTTAGGCAAAGGCAAAGCCTCGCCAGTGGTGAGCCAATGCCGCACCCTCTGGGCATCACCAATGCGCGAAAATTTCCCAGCAGAATCAAGTAATACCATGATGAATTTTTTGCCTGCTACTAAGGTAGACAGGACCACGCATTTCCCTGCTTCGGCGATATAGCCGGTTTTTTGTAGGGTAATTTGCCAGTCAGGGTTCTTAACCAGGACATTGGAATTCACATACTGCAAGTTGGCACCGGTGCCCTCCACATGCACTGCCTGGGCTTCACGCGTAGACATCTCGCGTATCAGCGGATATTGCTCCGCCGCCGTCACCAAGGTCACTAACTCTGCTGCAGTAGAGACATTTTGCGCTGAAAGCCCAGTGGGATCGACAAAGCGCGTATGCGGCATCCCCAATGCACTGGCTTTGGCATTCATCGCAGCCACTGCTGCCGCTAAACCACCTGGGTAAAAACGACCCAAGGCATGCGCAGCCCGGTTTTCTGATGACATCAGCGCCAACTCCAGCATTTCTTGGCGTGTCAGCTCGCTGCCCATGCCCAAACGTGACTTTGAACCCTTGAGATAGTCAAAGTCCTCTATGTCTATACGCAAACGCTCTGATAAATCTTGCTTGGCGTCCAACACCACCATGGCGGTCATGAGTTTGGTGATCGAGGCAATGGGCGTGACCACATGGGCATTTTTACTGACCACTGCCTCTGACTTGCTGGCATCAAAAATGACCGCGCGTTGCGAAAACAGCAAAGGAGCTGGATCAATCGCGGCGCGCAACACCATGCCTTGGCTAAGAAATCCAAGAAATAAAGTTTTTAAAACAAGGAGTTTGTGCAGTTTCATCAGAAATAGTCTCAATTTCCGATAATAACACAAAGATTACTAAAGGATCAATCCCCCCAGTGCATTCTGGCCTTGTTCATCACGAGTTGCCCCACTTTTTTGCCCAAGGCTCGCCCTTCCATATCGCCATCTTCAAAGTGGATACCCCCATAGCGACGGGAAAAACCAGCCTGATCTGCCGCTTCTTGAAATGTGCTCCAATTCAAAGTGACAGACACAGCGGGCACATTTTGCTCAAATTTATTACTGCCCGCAGCCGCGGTATACGACCAGTTCAATGCTGGACTGCCGGTAAACTGACTGAGCACCTCGGCAGCGGCGGCTGAAAACGCGCTGTGCCCAGAAGTGTACTCGGCAAACGGAGGGGTAATAAAAGTGCAGGCTTGATAGGGCATCCAAGTTTCTCCTGCCACTGTCTTAGTACCCAAATTAGGGCCAGCCCAAGCATTCACCTGCTGCCCTTTATAGAGATGGCGAATGGCCGAAATAGGGCGTACATAGTTGTAGTAACGCTTGGCTTCCCAGGTGGCAATGCTGGCATCAAGCACAGCATTACCCAATGCCAAAAACAGTTTTGCCTCTTGGTCCAAGTTGAGTTTGTCCCGAGCTGCCACGTATTGTGCAAATAATTGCCAGTGGCCAGGAGGGGTTTCGCTGCTGGGTCCATCAGCCCAATACTCGGCGATGACCTTTTCACGTTCGCTTAAGTTGGCGGAGATATCCAAGATGGCTTTTGCTTGCGCCAGATACTCTGGAGAACCATACTTTGCAGGCAGCTTGGTGGGACGTACTGCATTTGCGGTGGGCAAAGCAAAGGGCACTACATTTTGCCAATGTGGGACCAAGAATCCGGGTGATTTGCCATTACAAAACGTCAACGGCTGCCACTGATTGGGATCGTTCAACGCGGCAGTGGTGTTGATGGATTGATAGCCACTGGTGTCAGCATAAGCATTGGCCTGATTTGCACCATCGCTACTCCTAAAGCTGAGGACAGCAGCAGCAGCTTTCAAACCAATATCAGCCGGACTGCCAGCAAGCGGAGCTGTTTGGGCTGGCAATACATAGCCTTGCGCTTTTAATTTATTGTCAAAATCTGCGGCGCGACTGGGGAAAAGATTGTTCAACACCGCATAGGCAGCAAAACTCACCGCCGTGGTTTTATTTTGCTCAGTGCGCTCGCTACTGGCGCTCTTTGCTGGTGCCGCGTTCATCACGGGCACTGCCTTGGCATCAAATGCGGCCCAAGCATCGAAAGTGGCGGTGTGCAGAATTGCCATGGCTCTTGCTGTGGGTGGCGGCCCCATGGCCGTATCACGCACTGCCTGTAAAGCAATGTTATTCCAGTCCACCACGGCACTGGCCTTGTACGGCAACGAGGAAGCCGGAGTCGCCTGGTTGTTATCTCCACCACCACAAGCGGTGAGAAGTCCTAAAAAACCCATGGCCATTATGCTTTTTAACTGTTGCTGCATCTAATCTACCCACCGAAAATGTTTACTTAAAGCAATTATTCAAGCTATTGTATTCCGCATAGTCTGATAAGGCAACATATATAGATTCAGGTAGTGCAATGCCTCGCGCCAACTGTTGCAGTTTGCGCGCAAGCCCGCCCTCGCCCGGCACCCTGGCCTTTGGTTTTGTGGTGTCTGTCTGCGAGGCATGGGTTTTGTTGACCAAGACATCCATTTGGCGTTTGAACTCTGTCAAATTGCCAAAAAAATCTGGGTCAATCACCTGTACGCAGACATTCGCTCCCCATCCTCCATGTGCTTCGCGGTCGTCTGCCCGCCCCAGACCGGACAACCCCCCTGTCATTGCCTCGACCATGAGTCCCAAAGCAAAGCCCTTGTGTCCAGCGAGGAAGCCGCCCAAGGGCAGTATTGATCCCTTGGGCTCTTGCCACAGCACATTAGGGTCTGTCGTGCCATTGCCGGCGGAATCCATAAGCCAGCCCTCTGGTATCGGCTCCCCCAGAGAGCGTTTTAATTGCACCTGCCCCATAGCGGTCACACTCATAGACACATCAATGATGATGGGGTCTGCACTAGTGGGGTAGGATGCCGCCAGCGGGTTAGGAGTGATCATGGGCACACAGCCCCCGAAAGGGGCCACAGAGGCAACCAAGGGGTCAGAGCACTGAATTTGCGTGACCAAACCGGAACGTGCAGGCGCTTCGAGAAAAGCAGCCAAACAGGCAATGTGATGCGAGCGTCGCATCACTACCGTGCCTGTGCCATGTTGTCTGGCCATCTTGCTGGCGGCGGTAATCGCAAGCTCGGTCAAGTAAGGCCCTGGCAGGCGCTGCCCGTCCCACAGTGCCGTCACCGCACTCTCTTTGAGCACAACTGGCATCCCCGACTTACTCATTTTGCCCTCGGCCAACTCTGTGCAATACGGCACCAGTAAATTCGTGCCATGGGTGTAATGACCTAATAAATCTGCCTCAACCAGACTCCTTGCCATGACCTCGCGCAGGGAACCATCAAGTCCGACTTTGGCAAAGGCCTGCTGAGCAAAGCTAAGTAGTTGATCACTGGTAATAAGGGGCATGGTTAAAATTCGTTGATAAATTAGATATTCATATTTTGCCTGTTTCTCTTTCCATCTCGATAGTCACCTACCAATCGCGCCCGCAATGGTTTCGCGAATGCATCCTTGCGCTCATGGAAGCCGTCCACCTCGCGCGCGAACAAGGCAGGCTGTCTGTCTGTCAACTGAGTCTGATTGACAACACCCCGCAAAGCAGCGACAAACACCTGCTTTTTGATGGAGTCGTCGCCGCACTTGAAACCGAAAATATTGCTGTGTCCTTGCGTGCTGGGCAAGGAAATATTGGCTTTGGTCGCGCCCACAATATGGCCATACGGGCCAGCAAGTGTGACTTGCATTTGGTGCTGAACCCCGATTGTGTCTTAAGCCCTATGGCGCTTTGCAAGGCTTTGTACAGCATGCACACCCACCCGGAGTGTGCTCTGCTGGCGGCGCAGGGGGTGAATGCTGAGGGCGATGAGACACCCATGGCTTTTCGCTACCCCAAAATAGGCATTCTTTTATGCCGTTTTTTAAATTTGCATCGCTTTTTTCCCAATATGATGCGTGCCTATGAGTATCGTGGCGAAATCAAACAACTGATGCCGGTGGTGCGCTCAAGCGGTGCTTTTATGTTGATGCAAACTCAGACTTTGCAAGCCATAGGCGCTTTCGATGAGCATTTCTTTTTGCACTTTGAAGATATCGATCTGAGCCTGCGCATCGGACGTTACGGCAAGATCTTGTGCGACCCAGAAGTGCGCGTCACACACTACGGGGGTCGCGCCAGCGGTGGCGGTGGCCACACCCTGGCCTTGGTGAAAAGCGCCTTCATCTTTTACAACCTTTATGGTTGGTTCAAATACAAAGAGCGAAAATAATGAGCAGACACGATCAACGCACACCTGAACAACTTCGCCCTGTGCGCATCACCCGCCAATTCACCGCCCATGCCGAGGGCTCTGTGCTCATCTGTTGCGGCAACACTCAAGTTCTGTGCACGGCCAGCGTAGAACAAAGTGTGCCTCCCTTTTTAAAAGGTAAGGGAGAAGGCTGGGTGACCGCAGAATACGGCATGCTTCCACGTGCCACCCACACACGCAGCAAGCGTGAAGCGGCCAGCGGCAAGCAAAGTGGCCGCACACAGGAAATACAAAGGCTCATCGGTCGGAGCCTGCGGGCTGTCGTGGATTTAAAAGCGCTTGGCGAGCGCAGCATCACCCTCGATTGTGATGTCCTGCAAGCCGACGGTGGCACGCGTTGCGCCAGCATTACCGGCGCTTTCGTCGCACTTTATGATGCCATCAGAAGTCTTAACTTGGCGGTCTGGCCAATCAAAGACCATGTCGCCGCAGTCTCGGTCGGCATGGTGAATGGCAGAGCCGTGCTAGACCTTGATTACCAGGAAGACTCCAGTGGAGACACCGACATGAATATTGTCATGACTGGCTCAGGTGGTTTTGTTGAACTGCAGGGGACTGCAGAAGGAGAGCCATTTACTGCCACGCAAATGCAAAGCATGCTGCAATTGGGTCAGAAAGGGGTGGCTGAGTTGATCGCGAGGCAAAAATCTGTTTTGGGAGTTGCATAAATGCAGGTGGTGCTTGCCACCCTCAATGAAAAAAAATGCTTGGAGCTGGCCCCGAGTCTGCTCCCTTTAGGGTTCGATCTTATTTCTCAAGCCCAGTTAAGCATACCTGAGGCAGCTGAACCTTACCACAGCTTTGTTGAAAACGCGCTTGCCAAAGCCCGACACGCTGCCTTAGCAAGTGGGCTGGCTGCACTTGCCGACGACTCTGGCATATGTGTACCTGCATTGCACGGCAGGCCGGGTGTGCAGAGCAAACATTTTGCCGGTGAAGATGCGGGCGACGCAGCCAACAACCAACACCTGATCAAGTCCTTGCAAGCACATAGCGACCGACGTGCCTACTTTGTCTCGGTATTGGTGTTTATCCGCCATGCCGATGATCCGCAGCCCTTGATTGCACAAGGCACCTGGTGGGGAGAGATATTACACACGCCGCGTGGTGCGAATGGTTTTGGCTATGACCCTTATTTTTTCGATCCCACCCTGAACAAGACAGCCGCAGAAATGAGTCTGACAGAAAAAAATCACATCAGCCACCGTGGCCAAGCCCTCGTCGAACTCATCGCACAATTCAGACAGGCCCGCCTGTGTTAAACACCCCAAGCTTTAGCACGCTGCCCCCTTTATCGCTGTATGTGCACTTTCCTTGGTGCATAAAAAAATGCCCTTACTGTGACTTTAATTCCCACGAGCTGAAGTCAGATCTACAAGAACAGAAGTACATCGCTGCATTACTTGCCGATCTTGATGAGGCCTTGCCGCTTATCTGGGGTCGCCCCATTGTCAGCATATTCATGGGGGGAGGCACTCCTTCACTCTTTAGCGCCCGTGCCATTGATGATCTCATATCTGGCCTACGCGCTAGGCTCAAATGCTTGCCCGATATGGAGGTGACTTTAGAAGCCAATCCGGGCACATTTGAAAAAGAAAAGTTCGCGGATTTTGCATCCGCTGGCATCAATCGTCTGTCCCTGGGCATACAAAGCTTTAATGAAACCCATCTCAAAGCCTTGGGGCGAGTACATGACAGGGCACAAGCCTTGGCGGCAGCGGAACACAGCCTTGCCATATTCAAACGCGTCAATCTCGACTTGATGTATGGCCTGCCAGAGCAATCAGTGGAACAAAGTGCTGAAGACTTGGCCACGGCATTAAGTTTGCACCCCGAACATCTGTCACTGTATCAACTGACCCTTGAACCCAATACGCTTTTTCATCTCCAGCCCCCCAAGCTGCCAGAGGAAGATCTCATCGATCGCATGCAAGATCACCTAGAGACACAAACGGCTCGCCATGGTTATATGCACTATGAAATTTCAGCTTATGCCAAGCCAGACGGCATGGCTAGGCATAATGTGAATTACTGGGAATTTGGCGATTATCTTGGCATAGGTGCTGGCGCACACAGCAAAATCTCCAGCGCCGAACAAATCATGCGGCGACTGTGCCACAAGCATCCCCCCACCTATTTGCAAGGCAAGCCTGTACA
>JBDKJU010000006.1:0-3361 GCA_039796435.1 Pseudomonadota bacterium
GCCTACAATGCCCGCATGCCCGACGATTCCAAACCTCTACAGCAGTCTTTGCGCGAACAACACAGCATCCGCATCCGCGGGGCGCGGCAACATAATTTGAAGAATCTGTCGCTCGATATTCCTACCGGCGAGATCACCGTGGTGACCGGGGTGTCGGGCTCTGGTAAGTCCAGCCTGGTGTTTGATACTTTATACGCTGAGGGACAGCGTCGTTATGTCGAGACTTTCTCGCCCTATGCCAGACAGTTTCTCGATCGTATGGACAAGCCGCAGGTGGAATCCATCGAGGGCGTGCCACCGGCCATTGCCATAGACCAGACCAACCCGGTGCGCACTTCGCGTTCGACCGTGGGCACCATGACCGAGTTGACCGATCATTTGAAGCTGTTTTATGCGCGTTTGGCTGACCTGTATTGTCAGGGTTGCGGTGAAGTGGTCAAAGCCGAGTCCAGTGAGACCGTGTATGACTTTCTATGCGCACAAGCCGCGAGCACCAAGGCGGTGGTGTGTTTTGAGGTGGCGGTGCCGGCGAACTTTACCGAGGCGGAGGTCACGCAGTATTTATCGGCTCAGGGCTACAGTCAGATTCACAGCCGCAGTGACACCGGCATGGTGGTGATGCAGGACCGTTTTCGGGTGGCCAATGTGAAAACCACCGAGGGGCGTGCGCGTGCCATAGAGGCCTTGGAGGCAGCGTTTTTACGCGGCCATGGCGAGATCTGCGTATTTTTATCAGGCTACGGCGAGGGTGCAGGCGAGCTTGAGCGGCGCTTCAATAATCGCCTTGCCTGCAGTGCCTGCGACCTGTCCTATCAGGCGTTGACGCCGAGTCATTTTTCGTTTAACAACCCTTTGGGGGCCTGCGAGAGTTGCCGTGGTTTTGGCCGGGTGATTGGGGTTGACTATGGCTTGGTGGTGCCGGATGAGTCCAAGACCTTGCGTGAAGGGGCGATCAAGCCTTGGCAGACCGAGAGCTTTAAAGAGTGCCAGAAGGAGCTGGTGCAATACGCAGAAAAAAACAAAATCCGCTTGGATGTGCCCTACAGTGAGCTCACTGACAGTGAACGTCGCTGGGTGCTGGAGGGCAGCCCCGAATGGCTGAGCTGGGAGAAGTCTTGGCCAAAATATTTTTATGGGGTGCGAGGCTATTTCAAGTGGCTGGAAAGCAAGGCCTACAAAATGCACATCAGGGTGCTGTTGTCGAAGTACCGCGCTTACACTGCCTGTGAAGACTGCGCCGGGGCGCGACTGAAGCCAGCCTCACTCAATTGGCGCTTGGGTAAAGCGCTCTTGCCTGCGACCAAATTTTTGCCCAGACATGTGGCCTATGGGCAAGACAAATTGGCAGAGATGCCGGGCTTGTCGTTACATGATGTGATGCTCATGCCGGTGGCGCAAACGCAAGATTTTTTTGCCCACATTCGCTTGTCTAAATTTGCCGATGAAGCCAGCAAACAACTGCTGCTGGAGATCAGGGCGCGTCTTGGTTTCCTCACGCAAGTGGGGCTTGGGTATCTGACTTTAGACCGACAGTCACGCACTTTGTCTGGTGGTGAAGTGCAGCGCATCAATCTCACCACGGCATTGGGCACGTCTTTGACCAATACCTTGTTTGTTTTGGATGAACCCTCGATTGGCCTGCACCCACGCGACATGGACCGCATTATTGCGGTGATGCAAAAACTACGCGATCAGGGCAACACCCTCGTGGTGGTCGAGCATGACCCCGCCATGATGTTTGCCGCCGATCGACTGTTGGACATTGGCCCTTTGGCGGGCGAAGCAGGCGGGCAAATACTGTATCAGGGCCCAGCGGCGGGCATTAAAAATAGCCATGGGAGTTTGACTTATGCGTACTTGGCGCAGCAGCAAAAAATTGAACATGTGGTGCTGCCTAAACCGGTAGAAAAAGGCACGGCACGCATGAAGCTGGTGGGGGCCAACGCCAATAATTTGCAGCGCTTGACCGTGGAGTTCCCGCTGGGGCGGTTGGTGGTGGTGAGCGGCGTGTCGGGCGCGGGCAAGTCCAGCCTCATCACTGATGTGTTGGTCACCGCCATGTACAAGGCCAAGGGCAAGAGTTTTGTGGGTGATATGGGGGAGCACCGCGCACACTACGAGGCGCTGTTTCATCATCAGTCTTTGAGTGACGTGGTGCTGGTGGATCAAACCCCAATAGGCAAAAGTGCGCGTTCCAATCCCGCCAGTTATGTCGGCGCTTACGATGCCATACGTGCCGCTTTTGCTGACACTGACGCAGCCCGACAGCGCCAGTTCACCGCCGGCACCTTCAGCTTCAATGCCGGTGATGGGCGCTGCCCGACCTGCTCAGGAGCGGGGTTTGAACACGTAGAAATGCAGTTCCTCTCTGATGTGTATTTGCGCTGCGCCGATTGCGATGGCAGGCGTTTTCGCAGCGAGACCTTGGAGGTAGAGATCGGCGGGCTGTCGGTGGCCGAGGTGCTGCAACTCACGGTGGCCGAAGCTTTGGAATTTTTTGCAGGCAAGGTGAGCGAAAAACATGCCCGTGAAATCAACCGCACCTTGAAGCCGCTGCAAATGGTGGGCTTGTCGTATGTGCGCTTGGGTCAGGCGGTGCCCACCCTCTCGGGAGGTGAGGCACAACGCCTGAAACTGGCTCTGCATCTGGCCGAGAGTGTGCAGTCGAGCCGCAGTGCACGCGTGAGCGGGGGCAAGCTGTTTGTGTTTGATGAGCCGACCACGGGGCTGCACTTTGCCGATATTGCCTTGCTGTTAAAGGCATTGATGCAACTGCGTGACCAGGGACATTCACTGATTGTGGTGGAACACAATCTTGATGTCATTGCCGCTGCAGACTGGTTGATAGAGCTGGGGCCGGAAGGGGGCAACGGTGGCGGACAAATAGTGTTTGAAGGCAGTGCCGCAGCGCTTGCCAAGGCCAAGACCCACACAGGGCAAGCCTTGCGTGATTTCGCCAAGGCGCAGTCGCGCTGGCGTGAACAAGTCGCCCAATACACCCCCAAGGTGGCGCAACCCAAGTTGGCTGGCGCGCAGGCCATTAGCGTGGCACATGCACGCGAGCACAATCTTAAAAACATCAGCCTGACGATACCGCACAAAGGCTTCACAGTGATCACGGGCGTGTCTGGCAGTGGCAAATCAACTCTGGCATTTGACATCGTGTTTGCCGAAGGTCAGCGCCGCTATCTTGATTCGCTAAATGCCTATGCGCGGCAATTTGTGCAACCCCCATCAAAGCCGGATGTGGACGGTATTTTTGGCATCCCCCCCACTGTGGCCATAGAGCAGCGCACCTCGCGTGGCGGGCGCAAGTCTACTGTCGCCACCTTGACCGAGATTTATCATTATTTGCGTTTGC
>JBDKJU010000007.1:0-3174 GCA_039796435.1 Pseudomonadota bacterium
GAGCCGAAGCCAAGCGCGAGGTGTCTTGCTTGGTGCGGCAAAACACGATTGCCTGAGCTATTTGACGCGAGCGCACCAAGTGCCCGAGAAGCTTGCGCTTGTCCTGCCCGGGCACGATGAAGAGTGATTGCTCCACCGTCTCAGCCGTGGCATTGCGCTTGGCCACCTCTATCAACTGCGGCGCACGCAGCATCTCATCGGCCAGCTTTTTGATGTCGTTTGAAAAAGTGGCAGAGAACAATAAGCTTTGGCGCTCCTTGGGCAACAAAGCCAATATGCGCTTCACGTCCGGGATGAACCCCATATCCAGCATGCGGTCTGCTTCATCCAGCACGAGAATCTGAACTTGATTCAAAAAAACAGTCTTTTGCTCCACGTGGTCAAGCAAACGCCCCGGGGTGGCGATCAATATTTCTATGCCTGCTCTGACAATAGGAATTTGCTCCTTGATGTCCGTGCCCCCATACACCACAGTTGAGCGCAAGGCCGTGTGCTTGGCATAGGTCTCTACCGACTCCTGCACCTGTATGGCCAGCTCGCGTGTAGGCACCAAAATCAAAGCCCGCACCGGATGACGGGCCGGCGAAGGTGAATTAGATGCCTGCGGCAACAGCTGGTGCAATATCGGCAGAGTAAAGGCAGCGGTTTTGCCGGTGCCGGTTTGCGCGCCTCCCATCACGTCCAGACCCTGCATGACTATGGGTATGGCCTTGGCCTGAATGGGGGTAGGTTTGGCATATCCTTTATCTGCCACTGCTCTGGCAATGGGCTCGGCGAGACCGAGTTCGGTGAAGCTGATGTCAACTGTGTCAGACATTATTTGGATTTGGCCTTTTGTTCCGCTAGATCTAGCTGGGTAAAGAGTTGCTGCACTTGTTCAGAATTTTGCAGCTCGGGAGAGAGTTGTGCCCGCCAGCGGCTGAGTAACTCGCGGGCTCTATTGTAGTTATTTTCAGCCATCGCAGCCGCCCCCGCCAGAGCCATGGCCTTAGGATGAGTGGGCGTGCGTTCAAGAGCCAGATTGAGCAAACGGCTAGGTTCGCCGCGTAAGTTGCGCCCCGCCCCCATGGCCAGTACGTCTGCCCGCTCGACCAGCCAGTCCGTATTCATCGGCTCAATCTCCATCAGTTTGGCGTATACACGGGCGCTGCCCGCGTAATCCTCGCTGGCACGGTAGCCACGTGCCAGCAAAGCCCATTCCTCTACCCTTTCCCTAAAATCTGACGCTGCATTTAGCTGAGTTTCCATCTCCACCAGCATGCGCTTCATTTCTTCAGGCTTGGGGCGCTCACGCGCTGTCTGCTGACCTTGCCCCACTTGCTCGGCCCTTGCCGAGTCTGCCAGCTGGCTCTGCTCCTGCACCCAGGCCGCAGAGCTCGCCTGCGGCATGCCCACCAGCCAATACACCCCCACACTGAACACCGGCAAGAGCAAGGCCAACACCCAGGCCAGTTTGCGTGCGGGTAGTCCCGTGTCTTGCGCCACAAGCCCTGTCATCAACGTATCAGACCCCATTTCGAGGGCCAGCCGCTTAGTCAACACCTGCAACTGCTCCGCGTGCTCAGCCTTGCTTATTTCTTGCCGCGCAAGCGCCTCGTCCAGCTCCTGTTTCTGTGCCTTTAACACTTGCACATTGGGTGCTGTGTCGTGGTAAGAGCGCGCAACTCCGAGGCGCAATAAGGGCCTGAGCACAAAGGCCAGCGCCATGAGCAATAAGCCAGCAGCGTAAAAATAAAACATGCGCTATTTTACGAACAAGTCTTGTTTTTTACTTATTTGCTGCTTATAATCCTCCCTCTTTAACATTACTGACCTCTTTTCTGGAGATTGAACATGCAACTCAAAGGCAGCAAAACCCACGAAAACTTAAAAGCCGCTTTTGCTGGCGAGAGCCAAGCCAACCGTCGCTACCTTTATTTCGCGAACAAGGCTGACGTTGAAGGACAAAACGATGTGGCCGCCCTGTTCCGCTCCACCGCTGAAGGCGAAACCGGTCACGCCCATGGCCACCTTGACTACCTAGCCGAAGTTGGTGACCCCGCCACCGGCATGCCCATTGGTGCCACCTCTGACAACTTAAAAGCCTCGGTTGCCGGCGAAACCCATGAGTACACCGACATGTACCCAGGCATGGCCAAAACAGCTCGTGACGAGGGCTTTGATGAAGTCGCTGACTGGTTTGAAACCTTGGCCAAGGCCGAGCGCTCACACGCCAACCGTTTCCAGAAAGCCTTGGACAGCTTGGTGGTGTAAAGCCAAGCCTTTACCTGTTTTGTTTCTTCACCATAAAGTGCACAACAATCGGTAAAGCAAAAAACAAAACCCCACGGTTGTGGGGTTTTTTTATTTAAGGAGACCCGCTCATGTCAGCAGTGATCAACAAGCCCGGAGAAGGCAATCTGCAGGCCCCTACCCGGCATCCGCTTGATTGGAAAAATCCGGCGTTTTACGACCAGACCCAGCTTGACACCGAGCTGGAAAGAGTGTTTGATATCTGCCACGGTTGCCGTCGCTGTGTCAGTCTATGTAATGCCTTCCCCACCTTGTTTGACCTCATTGACGAAGGCAAAACGGGGGAAATGGACGGGGTAGACAAAAAAGATTTCGGCAAAGTGGTGGACCAGTGCTACCTGTGTGACGTGTGTTACATGACCAAATGCCCCTATACCCCACCCCACCCTTGGAATCTTGACTTTCCTCACCTGATGCTGCGCGCCAAAGTGGTGAAATTCAAACAAACGGGAGCCGGTTTTCGTGACCGCCTGCTCTCCTCCACCGACGCCTTGGGCAAACTTGCTTCTATCCCAGTCGTCACGCAGACGGTCAATGCGGTGAACAAAAACGCCACTGCGCGCAGCCTGATGGATCAACATCTGGGCATACACCAAAAACGGGTTTTGCCTGAATACAATAGCGCCAGATTTCGCAGTCATGCGCCCAAATCACCCGCCTTTGCCGTGCGCGACGGACAGCGCACCAAGGGCAAGGTAGCCGTTTATGCCACCTGCTATGTCAATTACAACGAACCTGGCATAGGGCAAAACCTGCTCAAACTGCTCACCCACAACGAGATACCCTATGTTTTGGTAGAAAAAGAGGTGTGCTGTGGCATGCCCAAGCTGGAACTGGGTGATTTGGACGCGGTGGACAAAAACAAGGACATCAACATCCCGC
>JBDKJU010000008.1:0-4952 GCA_039796435.1 Pseudomonadota bacterium
AGGTGGCACCTGGGGCATGGTGGTGGGGCATATATCCCCCGAAGCTCAGGTGGGTGGCTTGATTGCGCTGGTGCAAGAGGGTGATTCCATCACGGTGGATGCCACCACTTTGCTGATTCAACTGAATGTCAGTGATGAGGTGATTGCCGCCCGTCGTGCCAAGTGGACACCTCCCGCTGCGCGCTACACCCGTGGTGTGCTGGCTAAATTTGCCAAGCTCGCGTCAACCGCCAGCAAGGGTGCGGTGACCGATGCGTTTTGACTTGTGTACAAATAACTTTTAGACTGAGCCATTTGACATGCTTAATGTGAACGGCACTTAGGCTTAAGGCACGGAAATTAGTCTGTATCCTCTGAAATGAATTAATCATGGTCAACATCGCTTTCAATCGTTTTTACAAGCACACAGAACTCAGCGAAGTTCTGCACGAGTTCGTCAAGGCCTATCCCAAGCTTGCCTCCATAGAGTCCATTGGCAAGTCCTACGAAGGACGTGAGCTCTGGGTGGTGACTGTGACCAACCAAGAGACCGGGCCTGCGGCGGATAAGCCGGCGTTTTGGATTGATGCCAATATTCACGCCACCGAGCTGGCGGGGTCAACAGCGGTGCTTTATCAGTTGAATCATTTGCTGACCCACTATGGCATAGACGCAGAGATAAGTCATTTGCTGGACACTCGGGCTTTTTATCTTTGTCCACGGGTGAATCCTGATGGAGCAGAATGGGCCATGGCGGACAAGCCTAAATTCATTCGTTCCAGCACCCGCCCCTACCCCTACGACGAGCCCGCACCTGAGGGGCTGGTTCCTGAAGATATCGATGGCGATGGGCGCATATTGATGATGCGCATCAAAGACGCCAATGGTCAGTGGAAAAAACATGAAGACGAGCCGCGCCTGCTGGTGCGCCGTGAGCCGACAGAGTTTGGTGGTGAGTACTACCGAGTGGTGCCGGAAGGGCGCTATCCGGGGTATGATGGCCTGAATCTGAATGTATCTAAGGTGCGTGAAGGCCTAGACCTCAATCGTAATTTTCCGGTGGGGTGGCGGCAGGAGTATCAACAAGTGGGGGCTGGAGATTTCCCCACTTCCGAGCCCGAAGTGCGCGCCTGCGTGCAGTTTTTAACCAGCCACCGCAATATCTGTGGGGGGATTTTCTTTCACACCTGGAGCGGCGTGCTTCTGCGCCCCTTCGACGACAAACCGGATAGCGACATGTCGCCAGAGGATCTGTGGGTGTATCAGATGATAGGCAAAGAAGGTCAACTGTGCACAGGGTACCCCGCCATCTCCGTTTATCATGAGTTTCGCTACCACCCCAAGCAAGTGATTACCGGCACCCAAGACTGGCTGTTTAGCGAGCAGGGCTGCTTCTCTTGGGTGGTGGAGATTTGGTGTCCTATGCGCGAGGCAGGCATCAGCGGCTATCAATACATAGACTGGTTCCGTGACCACCCGGTGACGGATGATTTGAAGCTGCTCAAATGGAGTGATGAGGCCCTGCATGGCAAAGGCTATGTGGATTGGTATGCTTATGATCACCCTGACCTCGGACAGGTAGAGTTGGGTGGTTGGGACCGTTTTTACGCCTTTTCCAACCCTGCACCGCACCTGCTTGAAAAAGAAGTGGCCAAGTTTCCCAAATGGCTGAATTATCAGGCCTTGCTCTCCCCCAAACTCAGTGTGCACAGCACCCATGTCACCGCCTTGAGCGAAGATACATGGCAGATAAAACTCTGTGTGGAAAATCAAGGCTACTTGCCCACTTACGTGAGCGAAAATGCGCTGACACGCAAACTCTCTCGTGGGGTAATTGCGCACCTGAGTGGTGACATCAGCTTTGTTCAAGGCAAGTCGCGTCAAGAGGGACCTGAGCTCAAAGGCCGCAGCCACATTCACACCAGCGCCTCTTTCTGGCCTGCGACCACCGCCACACCAGACCGGCACGTGTTTGAGTGGGTGGTGGTGGGCAAGGCGGGCAGCATCTGTGATTTGGTGGCAGAGCACGACAAGGCAGGGCGCGTCAGAGTGCAAATGACGCTTATTTAATCAATAATCAAATATGCACCGCCGACATTTTCTCGCAGCCAATGTTCTAGGCCTGCTCCCCACCTGGGTAGCGGCACAAGGCAAGCCGCTTAAACTCGTCGTGCCTTTTCCGCCTGGAGGGACTTCTGATGCGCTGTGTCGCATGCTTGCCGCTGAGCTGCAGAAAACAGGCTTGACCGTGGTGGTAGAAAACAAGGCTGGGGCAGGCACGGTGATTGGTGTTGATGCAGTGGCTAAGTCTGCACCCGATGGCTTCACCTTGGGCTGCGTGGCCAACAGCTTTTGTGTCAATCAGACCTTAGTAAAAAAACTGCCTTATGATGGTTTAAAAGACTTGCGCCCCGTGGCTTTGATGGGCATGACCGAGCACGTGTTGGTCACTCATCCCGGCAGTGGCATCAAAAGCCTTGACGACTTGGTGAGGGCTGCGAAGGCAAAACCTGGGGCCTTGACCTATGCCTCATTCGGCTGCGGCACTTCACCGCATTTGTCCACCGAGATGTTAAAACAGAAACTGGGCATCGACCTCACGCATGTGCCCTACAAAGGCCAAGCACCCGCCATGAGCGACGTCTTGGGCGGGCAGGTGACGGTGATGTTTGGCAATTGGCCAGAATTTAAAGCGCATGTCGCCTCGGGGAAATTAGTGGCCTTGGGCATGGGCACTTTAGAACGCTCCAAATCTGCCCCCGAAATTAAAACCTTGGCAGAGCAGGGGCTGCGACTGGAATCAAACTCTTGGTTTGGGCTGTTGGCACCAGCGGGCGTCTCTGATGAAGTGGTGTTGAAACTGAACGCCGACATCAATAAAGCCATTAACCACCCGGCCATGAGCGAGCAATTTCAGAAAATGGGCATCGCTAATTTGACAGGCAGCGTGGCAATGTTTAAAGAATTTATCAACGCTGAAATCAGCAAATACGCGGAGGTGATTCGCGTGGCTGGCATTAAAGCCGAATAAGGCTAAGCAAGACAAGGCAAGACAAAACAAAATGATGCAGTGGTGGACAAAGAGTCACTTTGCCCACCGGGTGGTGGATTACTTAACGTCCTGGATGGCCTTGATCTTGTCAGCGCCAAAGCGCTTGGCAAATTCGGAATAGGCCGGGCTCATGGCACTGGTCCACTTGGCGTTATCCACTGCGGTGATGACATTCATGCCAGCGCCCTTTAAGGTGTCTACTCCTGTGCGCTCGTCGTCATTGACTTTTTTGCGGTTAGCCACCACAGCTACTTTCGCGGCTTCGCTAAAGGCGGTTTTATCAGCGGCCGAGAGCTTGTCATACACGCTTTTGCTCATGATGAAAACGGCAGGCGAGTACACGTGGTTGGTCAAGGTCAGGTGCTTTTGAACCTGTGAGAACTTGCTGGCCAAAATGACCGGGATGGGGTTTTCCTGCCCGTCGACCGTGCCTTGTTGCAGGGCTGTGAACAGTTCTGGGAAGGCCATGGGTGTGGGCAAAATGCCGATGGAGCGGAAGGCATCCATGTGCACTTTGTTTTCCATGGTGCGCACCTTCAAGCCTTTGGCATCGTCTGGCAAGTTGATGGCGCGTTTGTTATTGGTCATGTGGCGGAAACCATTCTCCGCCCACGCTAAGGCAATCATACCCTTGGGGGTGAATTTGCTGCGCAGGTCATCGCCAATGGGGCCATCAAGAACCTTGCGTGCATGGGCATAGTCACGGAACAAAAACGGGATGTCCAGCACCAGGGTTTCAGGCACAAAATTGCCTACCGGGCCGGTGGAGGTCAGCACCAGATCGAGTGTGCCCAGTTGCGTGGCTTCCACCATTTCACGCTCGCCACCCAAGGCGCTGGAGTGAAAGGCTTGAATTTTGTAGCGTCCGGCAGTGCGCTTTTCGACCTCTTCAGCAAAGGCGGCAATACCCGCGCCGTAGTGAGAGGTGGCAGTAGAGGCTTGCCCGATTTTGAGGGTGGTCTGAGCCTGCACGCCAAAGGCGAACAGGCTTAGTGCTAATAGGCTTAATTTCATAGGGTCTCCTTGTTAGGTGTGGTGTGGATAAGTGTGGATAAGGCAGTTTAAGTGATGCGTTTGATGCTGTCGCTGATCTCGGCGTGGTCAAAGACTTTTTTCCAGTCATCGCGCATGAGCCTGGGTTTACCGAAGGTGATGGCCTTGTTGCAGGCATCTGAGAATTGACCAGGGATCTGCTTGAAGATAACGGCTGAAAGAATGGTCATGTGGCCGAGCAGGAAGTCGCGCGCGGCGGCTTCTGGCACCCCCTTGGTCACCACTTCGTCCATGGCCTCGCGCATGACATCAAGGAGCGTGGCGCACACGGTTTCGGAGAGGCCTGGCTCTAACAGCGCCATTTGTTCCACCGTCAGGCGGTGTGCGCGCAGTATGGGTTGGTAGATGGTTTTGGCGATTTCTTCACCTAGATCAAAAGCCGACTCTGGTCCTTGCATGAGGGCACTGGTGATGGACTGCGGGGCCAGATGGCCGCCAAAATAATCAGGTGCGCCTGCAACATGCACAGTGGGCTCAAAAATCGAGGGGTGACAGGGGTGGGCCACAAAGTAGGTGAGGTCATCACGCTTGGGCAAATGGCCAGCGAAAGGGGCGGCAGCATCAAGTGTCATTATCATGGTGCCGGGCTTGAGTTTGGGGGCGATATCATGCGCCACCTTGCCGATGATGGTGTCAGGGATGGCGAGCACCACCACGTTGGCTGATTGAAGTGCGGCGTCAGCAGGCACACAGTCAATGCCAAGCTCGGCTTTGAGTTTGTCTTGGCCGACGGGGCTTGGTTCTATGTGGTGCACAGCAAAGCGTGAGCCTTGCAGATTTTTGGACAGGCGAAAACCCATTTTTCCGCCTGCCCCGAAGAGGGCAATAGTGTCAGTCATAAGTTTGGTTTATTTGTAGACAAAGTCAC
>JBDKJU010000009.1:0-5820 GCA_039796435.1 Pseudomonadota bacterium
CTGACCACCAACATCAGCAAAGCTTGTTTCTTGACGTTAGTAAGGTAAACATCGGCCGCAAGCATGTGTATTAATCCCTGTTTCGCTTTGACTTGATCTGCGCACCCTGCAACTTGACCTGCGCTTTTAGTTGCGCAACCTAATCCTAATTAACCGTAGCAGCAACACCAACCACAGCCACTACAAATACACGCAAATCTCTGAATCAGCAAAGCCCATGATTATAAACGGGAACTTCCCGTTATGTCAAGAAATTATTGATTTAACACATACAATTCCGCCTACATGGAACTTTCTACTTGGTTTTCTTTTTTTCTGGCCGCGTGGCTGATCAGCGTTTCTCCGGGTCCTGGGGCTCTTTATGCCATGAGTTGCGGCTCACAATATGGCTTTCGACGCGGCTACTTAGGCACCATTGGCCTGATCTCCGGCATTTGGACCGCCCTATTTTTGATTGCCATTGGGGCCAGCGCCCTGATTGCGAGTTCTGCGACCGCTTTTAAGTGGCTGACCATTTTCGGTGCGGCCTACCTGGCTTACTTGGGAATCAGGCTGTGCTTAAGCGTGCCTTCCGCGCACATACCAGAACAAGCCAACTCGCCGAGCCAAGGCTTCTCTTACGCCGCCATCCTGGCAAAAGGATGGGTAATCAATGCCACCAACCCCAAGGGAATAGTGTTTATGCTGGCAGTCATGCCGCAATTCATCGCCCCTGAAAAACCCCTTTTGCCGCAATACTGCATCATAGGGTTGACGCTGGCTTTTACCGATGCGGTGGTCATGGCTTGCTATACCGGCTTGGCTACGCAACTCATGCGTGCACTCAACAGCCCCAAAAAACAACGCTGGTTTAACGGCTTCACTGGCGGATTGTTTGTGGTCGCCGGTCTGGCCTTGGTGTTTAAAAACAGCAGCAGCCACTGAAATACAAATCTAAACTGGCACCATGTCAAAGTCTTCTTTACGCGCCCCACACTCGGGACACCCCCAATTCGGCGGCACATCAAGCCAGCGCGTTCCTGGTGCAATACCCTCCTCAGGGTAGCCCTCCGCTTCGTTATAAATCCAGCCACAAATAAGGCACATCAAAGATTGGAATTCAGGGGTGTCGTTCATAGCGAAAAATAGCGGAAGGCTGCCTGGCACGGCAATCAAGAAATTAGCAAATAAAATGGAATTATGAACCATTCAAATACGTACCCAAGAGACTTAATCGGCTACGGTCGTACTCCACCTGCGGCCAATTGGCCAGGCCGCGCCAAAATCGCCCTCAATTTTGTGCTGAACTACGAAGAGGGTGGGGAAAACTGTGTTTTACACGGCGATGCTGGCTCTGAGCAGTTTTTGTCCGAAATTATTGGCGCGGCCGCATTTCCAGATCGCCACATGAGCATGGAAAGCATTTATGAATATGGGTCACGTGCCGGTGTTTGGCGACTTTTACGCGAATTTGAGCGACGTAAACTGCCGATGACTATATTTGGGGTCAGCTCAGCACTTGCCAGGCACCCGGAACTGTGTGCTGCTTTCACAGAGCTCGGCCACGACATGGTCTGCCATGGCCTCAAATGGATACATTATCAGAACATCGAGGTGGCCACTGAAAAAGCCCACATGGCCGAGGCCGTGGCCATTATCAAAAAACTCACTGGCAGCGCCCCCTTAGGCTGGTACACCGGTCGTGACAGCCCACACACCCGCACACTGGTGGTGGAGCATGGTGGTTTTTTATACGATAGCGACTATTACGGTGATGATTTGCCATTTTGGACGCAAGTTAAGCGAAGTTCAGGCGAAATGTCTCCTCATTTGATAGTCCCTTACACGCTGGACAGCAATGACATGCGCTTTGCCACAGCGCAGGGCTTTAACACCGGTGAGCATTTTTTCCAGTACCTGAAAGATGCCTTTGACGTGCTGTACGCCGAAGGCGATGAATGCCCGAAAATGCTGTCTATCGGCATGCATTGCCGTTTGCTGGGTCGTCCCGGACGCATCAGAGGACTGCAGAAATTCCTAGATTACATCGCCCAGCATGAACGCGTCTGGGTGGCGCGTCGACTGGATATTGCCCGCCATTGGGTGGCAGAGCATCCTTACCGGCCTTAACCCAGCTGTCGGTATCTGCGGACAAAGACCAGTGCGCCTGTTGTTTTGCCTGCCAGCGTCACGGAACATCGGCCAAATCGACGCAAGATTACTGGGGGATTTGTCGCTTTTAGGCTATCCTAGCGGCATGTGCGCACGTTTCTTTTTGCGGCTTTTGCTCAGCCTGTGGCTGTGCCTGCCCCTACTGTCTTGGGCGGGGCCTGTACTCATTGGCGGCACAGACGCTGATGACCACGGCAGCGCCACTCCCACGACCAATCTGGGTGGCTGGTTGTACATGCAAAAAGTCTTGGAAACCATGGCGCCGAAAGTCAAAAACGCGCAAAAAAAAGCTGTCTGTATTGGATGCAACGGCTCAGTGGCCAGCTCGGCGTTTCATTCAGCCTTTGATAAGTCCAATTTGCCGGGCTCGGGCTGGACACGCATTGAATTGACCACGGTCGCGGACATCAACGCTTTTTTTGCCGACACCGGGGTGCACAAAACCAGCAACACCGGCCTGATCTATTTTCCCAGCGACGCCAATAATGTCGCGGCCGGTTTATCTGCGTCGCAACTCGATGCCATCAATCTCAACGCCAATAAACTGGCCGAGTTTGTGGTGACGGGCGGGGGTCTGTTTACGCAAACCCAGCAAGGATTCACTCAAGGGTACAGCTGGCTCAAACAGTTATTGCCCAATCTGAAGGTGCTGGACGCAGACATACAAACCAGCAACTTGCTCGCCAGCACCGCCATGCCCCTGACTTTTGCTCTTGATGCCCCCACCTTGGCAGCGGCAGACCAGTGGCACAATTATTTTGACATCAGCCAAGGTGGGCTGCATGTTTTGGCAACGGGCAAGGCCACAGTCGGTGGGACGGTCAGTGATGTTCCCGTGCTTTTGGGGTCGGCTGATTTGCTTCAATTCCTTGAAATAGCCCCTAAACAGGCGCCCCTGCCCGCGTGGTTCAATGTTGTCCTTGGCGTCCTGCTCTTGCTGCTTGTGCAGCGCCGACTTCGGTCACGCCCAACCCGGCATGGCGCTTGAGCGACTACTGACGCCACTGGAGTGCCGCATTTGGGCGGTGTTGTTTGAAAAGCAATTCACCGTGCCCGACAGTTATCCCCTGTCACTTAATGCCCTGCAAAATGGGTGCAACCAAAAATCTGCCCGTGCCCTACAAATGGATGCGAGTGAAGCTGAAATTCGCTTGGCACTTGACACCCTCATACACGCGAATCTGGTGCTGGTCACCAGCGGTGGGCGAGTAGACCGTTATGCCCAAAATGGCGGCCGGGTGCTGCAAATTCCACAGCAATCCGTGGCCATTCTCGCCACCTTGATCTTACGCGGTCCGCAAACCACCGCCGAAATTCGCATCAATGCTGAGCGTCTGCATGCCTTTGCCGATGTATCCGCCGTGCAAGGGTTTTTAGACGAATTAAGCGCCAAAGAGCTGTCGGGTATCGGGTCTTTGGTGGTTCTCTTGCCCAAGGCTCCCGGGGCACGTGAGGCTCGCTGGGCGCATTGCCTGTGTGGCGCCCCTGAAACAATGGCAGCCACAAACGAAGAGGCACAGCCCCTGCATGCTCATGATGTTTCCGCGCTTGACACCGCCGTGCTGCGCACGCAAGTGGCACAGCTTGCCGAGCGTGTGGCCATGCTCGAACGCCAACTCAGCAAAGTATGTGACGAGCTAGGCATTGCCTAGGCCCGCTCCCCCCCAAACCCGCTATTTACTATTTATTTGGACAGGCCCTTCATGGCCTCGGTGAGACCATCAAGGCTCATCGGATACATGCGGTTTTCAAAGGCTTGCCGAATCAATTCATTGCTTTGGCGATATTCCCATGTCTCCTTGGGCTCCGGATTGATCCAAGCAATTCGTTTGAAATGTTTATTGAGCCGAGTGAGCCAGGTATAGCCCGCCTCCGGATTCATGTACTCGACACTGCCGCCAATTTGGGTAATCTCATACGGGCTCATGGCCGCATCCCCCACCAAAATCAAGCGGTAGTCTGAGCCATATTTATTGAGCAGATCCATGGTATTCATGCGACTGGCCTGACGTCGAAAATTTTCTTTCCACACATGATCATAAACACAATTGTGAAAATAAAAATGCACCAGATGTTTGAACTCACTCTTGACTGCTGAAAACATTTCTTCGACCTCACGGATATGATCATCCATAGAGCCACCCACGTCCAGAAGCAAGAGCACCTTAACGGCATTGCGGCGCTCGGGACGCATCACAATATTCAAAAGGCCAGCATCGCGGGCGGTGTCACGCAAAGTGCCGTCCATGTCCAGCTCGTCCAGCGCTCCCGTGCGCGCAAAACGACGTAAGCGACGCAAGGCGATTTTGATGGTGCGCGCATTGATCATCTGTTCGCTATCGTAGTCACGAAAAGCCCGCTGATCCCACACCTTCACGGCACTGCGGTTGCGACTCGCCGCCTGACCGATGCGCACGCCCGCCGGGTTTACCCCATAAGCGCCAAAGGGCGAAGTGCCCCCCGTGCCTATCCATTTATTGCCACCTTGGTGGCGCTCTTTTTGCTCCTCCAGACGTTGCTTGAGCGTGTCCATCAAGGTCTGCCAGTCCAAGGCTTCGAGTTTTTTAAGCTCTTCGGGGCTGAGATTTTTTTCCAGCACCCGTCGCAACCATTCTTCCGGCAAACTGCTGAGCAACTCTATCGGGACAGCTGCGACGCCCGAAAAGTACTCGCTAAAGGCCTGATCAAAACGATCAAAACGGGTTTCATCTTTGACCAAGGCGGTCTTTGACAGACTGTAAAACTCGTCCACCGAGCTGCCAATCACCCCAGCCTTTACCGCCTCCAGCAAGGTGAGATATTCACGTGTCGAGACAGGCAGACCCCGCGACTTTAAGTGGTAGAAGAAATCAATGAACACCACCGCATTTTAAAATGCTTTCATGACCGAACGCAAAACCCATCTCGACAGCACCGCTGTTGTTATTCTCCTAACTTGCTGCGTGTTCTGGGCGGCGCAACAAATTCTGCTCAAAGTCACTATTGACCTGATGTCACCCGTGCTGCAGGTCAGCGTGCGTTTTGCCGGGGCTACTGTTTTGTTGTGGCTGTGGTGTGCCTTCCGCGGCATCGCCTTGTTCAATAAAGACGGCAGTCTGATGATGGGCCTGTTGGCTGGGGTGCTGTTTGCCGTTGAATTTGCTTTTTTATACCTAGGCATGAAATACACCAGCGCCTCACGCCTGACCCTGTTTGTCTACACCTCGCCGTTCTGGGTGGCCAGCATCTTGCCTTGGCTGGTGCCTAGCGAACGCTTGAACAAAATGCAAAAACTCGGCCTCATCCTCGCCTATGTGGCGGTGGCCTTGGCCCTGTCCGATGGTCTGATACACCCATCAGACCAAAACAACATGTGGTTGGGCGATGTCTTGGCGGTGCTCGCTGGCCTGGGCTGGGGACTCACCACCGTGGTGATACGCGCCACCGTGCTGGGCAAGGCCAAGCCTGAAAAAGTGCTGTTTTATCAACTGGCCGTGGCCACCCTGCTGTTGCCGTTTATCTCTGGGCTCATCGGCGAGTCATGGCAGTTCAGCTGGAGCGGCCCCCTCATCATTTCACTACTCATTCAAACCGTCTTCGGGGCATTCGCAAGCTATCTAGCTTGGATGTGGATGCTGGCACATTACCCTGCCAGCAAACTCTCTGCCTCAGTGTTTTTAACCCCCGTGC
>JBDKJU010000010.1:0-3484 GCA_039796435.1 Pseudomonadota bacterium
TGCCACTGCGCATAGGCCACCACCCCCATGGCAAATGCCAGTGGCAACATGGCCATAGGAAACATGCTCTCAAACCAGGGCAGCCCGACCGAGACTTTGCCTTGCCCAGAGACATCTAAAAACAAAGGATACAGTGTGCCCAAAAACACCACCACCAATGCCAGCAGCAACAGCAGGGTGTTCAGCAAAAGCAGGCTTTCACGTGACAGCAAGGCTTTCTCACGTCTCACGCTTTGGGCGGCAATCAATGGGGCGCGGTAGGCATACAAAGCCAAGGCAGCCCCTACCACCAGAAAAAGAAACACAAGAATAAAGACGCCGCGGGTCGGATCACTGGCAAAGGCATGCACCGAAGTGATGATGCCAGAACGCACCAGAAAAGTCCCCAACAAGGACAAGGCAAAAGTGATGATGGCCAAAAGCACGGTCCAGGACTTGAACTCGCCACGCTTCTCCGACACCGCCAAGGAGTGCAGCAAAGCGGTGCCGGTAAGCCAGGGCATGAAAGACGCATTCTCCACCGGATCCCAAAACCACCAGCCCCCCCAGCCTAATTCGTAGTAGGCCCAAAATGAACCCAGGGCAATCCCTAAAGTAAGAAAGCACCAAGCCGCCACTGTCCAAGGTCGTGAATAGCGCGCCCAAGCAGCGTCCAAACGCCCTTCAAGCAATGCCGCTATCGCCAGCGCAAAGGCCACGGCAAAACCCACGTATCCAATGTAGAGCATGGGTGGATGCAAGACCATCCCGGGGTCTTGCAGCAGCGGATTGAGCTCGCGCCCGTCCAGGGCCTCGGGCATCAAGCGTTCAAAAGGATTGGAGGTCAAGAGCGTGAACAGAATAATGCCGACGTTCACCGCACCCAGTATCGACAAGGCACGTGTCTTTAGCCTTCGTGGCAGGTCTTGCGCGCCAAAGGCAAACAGCGCCGTCCACACCGCCATGACCAAGGCCCATAACAAAATGGAACCTTCATGCGACCCCCAAGTAGCGGCCACCCGATAGGCCAAGGGCTGATTTTTATTCGAGTGTTTGGCCACATTCAAGATAGAGAAATCATGGCCCACAAAGCTCGCCATCAAGGCCAGAAAAGCCAGCGCCAGAAACAGCAGCTGCCCGTAAGCCAGAGGCACCGCCAAGTCCTGCCAGCGGTGCTTGGCGCGCACTACCCCCCACTGCGGAATAACCGCCAAAATAAATGCCAGGCACAAGGCGATGGCGAGACACAGTTGTGCGAGCTCAGGTAGCATGATGTGATTTTAGTTGAGCCAAAATGTTAGCCTCGGCATGTTTGCGTCTATGCTGCAGGTTTTGCCGCACACTCGCAGAGCACATTAGACGGTCTGCAAGCAAGTGAAGTGGTGAAGTGACCAAAAGCCCAAGCTAAGTGCAAACCTTTGTGTCCTGAATATCCTGGCCAAATAAAAATTAAGCCAAGGCCTGCAGCAAGGCGTCACCACACTCACGCGTGCCGGCGCTGCCCCCCATGTCGCGAGTCTTGGGGCCTGCTTTAATGACCGAAGCCATGGCATTGATAATCGCCTCCGAAGCCTCTTTGTAGCCGAGAAACTCCACCAGCATTGCCCCCGCCCACACCGTGCCCATGGGGTTGGCAATACCTTGAAAAGCGATATCTGGTGCCGAGCCGTGTACTGGCTCAAACAGGCTGGGAAATTTACGCTCGGGGTTGATGTTGGCAGCAGGAGCGATGGCAATGGTGCCCACCGTGGCGGGGCCAAGGTCAGAGAGGATATCGCCAAACAGATTAGAGCCCACCACCACATCAAAAAAATTGGGACGGGTCACAAAGTGAGCAGACAAAATGTCAATGTGAAACTTGTCCCACTTCACCCCAGCATAGTGCTTGGCCATTTCCTCTACCCGGCTGTCCCAATAGGGCATGGTGATGGAAATGCCATTGGACTTGGTGGCGGAAGTCAGGTGCTTTTTGGGGCGTGACTGCGCCAGATCAAAGGCGTATTTGAGAATGCGGTCAGTGCCCGTGCGTGAGAAGGTGGATTGCTGTGTGGCAAATTCACGCTCGGTGCCAGCATACATGATGCCGCCCACACTGCTGTACTCCCCTTCGGTGTTTTCACGCACCACCACGTAGTCAATATCCCCCGGTTTGCGCCCGATTAAAGGGCAAGGCAGACCATCAAACAAACGCACTGGCCGTAAATTCACATATTGGTCAAACTCTCTGCGAAACTTGATGAGCGAGCTCCACAAGGACACATGGTCTGGCACCGTTGCGGGCCAGCCCACTGCCCCAAAATAAATCGCCTCGGTGTGCAAAAGCTGTTCTTTCCAATCCGCCGGCATCCAGTCGCCAAGCTTCACCTGACGCTCACATGACCAGTCTTTTTCGTGCCAGTCGATGGCAAAACCAAATTTGCGACCTGCTGCTTCGATGACCTGTGCCCCAATCGGCATCACCTCTTGCCCTATGCCGTCGCCCGGAATAAAAGCTATTTTGTGTGTCTTCATATGGTTACTGTTTTTCCAAATAAATCGATATAGCTAAGCGAAATATTCTCGCCGCGCCTGCTTTCAGGGGTCTGGGCAATTGCTTCTTGCAACACCGCATGCCCCACCCGTTCGCCAAGTCTGAGGCCCTCTAGCGAGTCGCAACGCCAGTGAATCCCCGCCCACATACGCCCCATTGCCGTATTGGCGGCCAGCTTGTTGAGCTCGCCGGCATAGGTCAAATTTGCTTCGGACGCCGCCTGCGTGTCGCGCCCATCGCGGGTAGGAATCTGCGGGAAACGAAACACCCGCTCACCATCAAACATGGCCTTTAACACCGTGACACAGGCGCCAGCAATCGCAGAATGTCCCGAGACATAGGCAGGGTGCAAAGGCGCACCCTCCGGGTAGGCTTGCGGCAACAGTGCCGAGCCCTGACTGGCAATGGTTCTCTTCACCGCCTCGGTCTCACGCAACCACTTGGGCACAAAACGCTGAAACTCCACGTGCCCACCATACTCCTCCGGGCGCAACAAGGGATGATGCAACCACTTACATGCCCAGGCCGCCTTTAATGCCATATCGGTGGCCTTGGCCACCAGTGAATACACATGCACCGGCCCCCAAGTCACAAACCCGTTTTGTGAGGGATTGCGCTTGTAGGGATGAGTCTTGGCCAAACCTTCACGGGGACGATGCGCCTCACCATGAAGAATGGCAGCGGCAGTCACGAAAGGTTGATAAGAAAAGTCTGAACGCACATACTCAGCCAAATCACGCGCTGTGCGCAGATAGTGTGGCTCACTGTCCAGATTGGTCACGCCTTGCGGCAGACTAGGCCAGTGCCCGTTTTGGATACGCAGCCACTCAGCTCGGTCTGTCATGAAAGCCTGTCCACGAGCCGGTATCTTGTATTTCTGAAAAGTGAACTGCGCCCCATAAGACACATGTTGGTACAGCAACTGAGAAATGGTCGGCCCTTTGTCTTCACCCCACAAGCCCAAACGAAATGCCT
>JBDKJU010000011.1:0-4768 GCA_039796435.1 Pseudomonadota bacterium
AGGCTCCAGATACAGTTTGAGATTGCGCCCTGCAAAATGTTTTTTTACCATCGTGGCATAAGCGCTCAAATCCACTGGCTCCTCATCGGTGTAGCTGATGCCTATGCCGCCCCCCAGATCCACATGCTCAAGACAAATGCCTTCTTGTGCCAAAGTGTCCACCACCTGCAGAAGCTTGCAAAGAGCCTCTTCATAAGGTGCGAGTGTGGTGATCTGCGAGCCGATGTGGCACTCGATGCCGATCAACCGTATGCCAGGCAATTGCGCCGCCTGCCGGTACAAGGCAAGCGTGTCACGATACGCGATGCCAAACTTATTGGCCTTTAGACCCGTGGAAATATACGGATGAGTCTGCGGATCTACATCCGGATTGACTCGAAAACTAATGGGGGCTACCTTGCCCAAGCGCATGGCCACATCGTTCAAACGCAGCAGCTCTGGTGCGGACTCCACATTAAAACCCTTGATGCCTGCATGCAGTGCCTGTTCCATTTCGTTCACGGTTTTTCCCACCCCGGAAAAAATGACTTTGCCCACGTCACCGCCTGCCGCCTGTACACGCGCCAACTCACCGCCAGACACTATGTCAAAGCCAGCACCCAAGGTATGCATGAGGCTTAGCACCGATAGATTAGAGTTCGCCTTCATGGCGTAACAAATCAAATGCGGAATGCCCGCGAAGGCCTGTTGGTAGGCCATAAAAGCATCGCACATGGCGCTTTCACTGTAGACATAACAAGGGGTGCCGTAGTGTTCGGCCACTTGTTTGAGCGGCACTCCATCAAACAGCAGCTCATGGTCTTGACGTTTAAGATAAGGAATGTGCGGCATCTTGCGAATGTGAAGTTTTTTCAGGTAATTTGAGTGGGCCTTTTTGTCCACATGCACACAGCCATATGCAAGCAAGCAGGCCTAAAATAAAGTTCTTTAACATAGACACAGACAGAAATATCGTGACAGAATCAGAGTTTAACCAGCGAGCCAATGACTTGTTTGAACGCATTGGTGCTGCTGTGGATGCGGGCGACAGCGATTGTGACTGGGACATGAATGAAGGCATCTTGACCTTGCACACCGAAGGAGGGCAAATCATCATCAACCGCCATGCCCCCAATCAGGAAATCTGGCTGGCAGGCAAAACCGGGGCGGCGCATTTTCGCTGGGATGGGGCTGCCTGGCAAGACACGCGCAGCGCACAAGATTTTTCTTCTGCGCTGATGCTCATGTTCAAGGCGCACACAGACGTGTCGCTCGATTTTTAAAAAAACTTCACATGAGAAAACCCATACCTAGTTTCAGGTATGGTCAGAGGCGTCAGGTTCCTGTATAGTTGCCTTGAAGCAAGATCAATTAACAAAAATCCTCTTAAAAGCAAAGGAAGACATGAAACCCCGCGTACCCCTCCAGAGTGGCCTGTTGCTGCTCTTGTGTGTGGGCTGCCTCAGCAGCGCCCAGGCACAACTCTCCACCGCGGTGGAGTTTTACAACAAGACCCTCAAACACTACTTCATCACCGCCTACCCCAGCGAGGTCAGCGGAGTGGACTCGGGCAGTGCCGGCCCCGGCTGGGTGCGCACCGGTGGGGAGTTCTCTGTTTATCCAGCAGCTGGCGCTGGTCGCGTGGCGGTGTGCCGTTTTTATGGCACTCCAGGCAAAGGCCCCAATTCGCACTTTTACACCTCGGATGCCGACGAGTGCGCCGCAGTCAAAAAAGACCCGGGCTGGACCTATGAGGGTATTGCTTTCTATGTCAGTCTGCCACAAAACGGCACTTGCGCTGCGGGCAATCAGGCGGTCTATCGCGTGTACAACATGGGTCACACCAAGAACGATGCCAACCACCGCTTCATGGCCGACCAAACCGCTTATGAGCGCATGAGCAAGCGCGGCTACCCCTCGCTAGAGGGCATCGTGTTTTGCGCGCCATTGTCTGATGCCGAGCTGGAGGCGGACATCAAACGCCTGCTGGAGCAAATCACCCTTGGCCCCACCGAGGCCTTGATTCAAGAGGTCAAGGCCAAGGGCATGGGGGCATGGCTCAACGAGCAATTTAACATGAATGTGACGCGCTACACGCAGTTTCCGTTTTGGGACCCCCCGCAAGACCAAACCAAATGCATTGATGACAATACCCCCCCGGTGACTCCCGAGAAATATTGCCAGACCAATATTAACTCGTCCGCTCCGGTAGGATGGGAGTTTTTCAGACAGTCAAAAACTGCACCAGACCAAGTGCGCATGCGGGTGGCGCACATCTTGCACCAATTATTCATTGTCGGAAATTTCGGACAAAAATACGCGCATGCCGAGTTTCAACAACGTTTGCGCGATGCGGCTTTTGGTACTTATGAAAACGCCCTGTACAAATACGCCATTTCCCCACAACTGGGTAATTTTCAAAACTGGGTCAACAATGTGCCGGAGCGCGACGGCATCAAGCCCAATGAAAATTTCGCCCGTGAACTGATGCAGATCTTCTCCACTGGCGTGGACCAACTCAATGAAGATGGTTCGCTGAAACTTGATGCTCAGGGCAAAACCATGCCTGTGTATTCGCAAAAGGATGTGGAAGAAACTGCCCGCATTTTGACAGGCTATGCCTATCCACTACAACCTGGGCGCAATGACGGGTTTTGGTCCCAGTGGGCCTTTACTGGCGATATGCGCCCATTTGACGAATACCATGATCAAGGGTCCAAGTCCTTGTTCGGAGGATCGGTGTACTTCCCCTCCGGTGGCGGTGCGCAAGCAGAGGTGGCGCGTCTGATCAAGGAAGTGGTGGCACACCCCAACACCCCGCCCTTCATCGTCAAACAGCTGATTCAAAAAACCGTGACCAGCAACCCCAGCCCGGGCTACATCAAGCGCGTGGTCGGGGTGTTCAACAACAATGGGCAAGGCGTGCGCGGTGATTTAAAAGCGGTGTTTTTGGCCATCCTCTCCGACGGCGAAGCGCGTGGGCCACGCAAGATTGACCCCGACTATGGTCGCTTACGCGAGCCCACCTTGTTTTGGACCACGATGATTCGTTCACTCAATGTCACCACTGATGGCACGCAACCACACAGCCAAGGCTATCAAAGCAATATGAGTTTATTTCATGCCCCCACTGTGTTTGGTTACTACCCCGCCGACTATGCCCTGGTACCCAGCAACTTGCCTGCGCCAGAGTTTGGCATTTACAGCACTGCCGAATTTTTAAGTCGCGCCAACCAAGTGAATGACTTGCTCTATAACGACGACCAACCCTACAACCAGGAGTGGTGGGGCCCACAGGCTTTTGTGCCTAACTCAACGGGCACACCTGCGCCCAATCTGGCTGCTTTCATGAATGATGCAGACAATTTCGACAAACTGATTGAGCGTTTAAACAAGCTCTATTTGCACGGCACCATGAGCCCGCAAATGCGTGCCACTATCCTGAAAGCCTATAACAAAATGCCCGCCACCAACAAGTTAAAACGCACCAAACTCGTGGTTAATTTAATTTTGTCCTCTGTGGACTATCACATACAAAAATGAGGCCCCCGATGACAAACGCACTCAAACTCTCCAGCAGCACACGCCGCACACTACTTAAAAGTCTCGCGGCCACTGGCGTCATCTCAGCATTCGAACGCAAACTGGCCTGGGCGCAGTCTGCCACGGACTACAAGGCGTTGGTACACATCTATCAGGGAGGCGGCAACGACGGCAATAACACCGTCATTCGAACCGATGCCAACGGCTATGCAGAGTACGCCAAAGCTCGCCCAAGCAGCTCTGGCATCAATATCGCACAGGCACAATTGCTGCCCATTCAGGCCACCAACCTGACCGTGCCTATGGGTCTGCACCCCTCTGTGACAACTTTTAAAACCCTGTTCGAGCAAAAGAAGTTGGCCATTGTTGCCAATATGGGCACCCTCATTCAACCCGGCACACGCGACCAATACAAGCAAGGTCTCTTGGCTCGCCCCGTCAACCTGCTGTCACATCCCGATCAGGAAATGCAAATGCAAGCCGGTGACGCCAAGGGCATTGTTCGCACTGGCTGGGGCGGGCGAGCGGCCGACCGCCTGGAGCTCTTGCAGACCACCAGCAACTTCCCGCTCATGTGCTCCATCAATGGGCTAAAAACCTTCACCGCCGGCAACACCTCAATCGCCCTGGCCTTGCCCAACAACCCCTATTTTCAGCTCTACTGGACAGGTGACACCACCACCACCAATGCCCGTGATGCCGCGCTCAATGAGCTCTTGCTCACTTCACCTACCCTCAATAATTACGAACTCACGGTGAAACTTTTGGGCGAAGAGGGACTTGCCGCTTCTTCTGTAGTGATGCCGGTACTGCAAAACGCACAATCCAAAGTCACGCCATTTTTTAATGGGCTGGAGACGGAAGTTGCCAAGCAACTCAAGATGATTGCCCTCATGTTGGAAGGTCGTGCTCAAGTGAAACTCAGCCGGCAGATATTTTTCGCCAATCAAACAGGTTATGACACCCATGGCAGCCAAATCAGCGAACAGGCCAAACTTTTGGGTGATCTAAACACAGCCGTCGATGCCTTTGAAAAGGCCATGGCCGCCTTGGGCCTACAAAACAATGTCACCACTTTTGTCACCAGCGACTTTAACCGCACTTTAAAAGCCAACGATGCAAGAGGCACCGAACATGCCTGGGGCAACTACGCTTTCGCTTGGGGAGGCGCGGTAAAGGGGGGGCAAGTGTATGGCAAGCTCCCCACCTTGGCCATAGATGGGCCCGATGACCTCGACGGCAATGG
>JBDKJU010000012.1:0-3404 GCA_039796435.1 Pseudomonadota bacterium
TTGGATCAAAAAGCGGTGCACCCCATCTCCATACCGCAGGCCATGTCGGCTGGATGTTTCATGATCGTGCCTGACCAGCCTAATTTACGTGCTCTGGTTGGACCTGCCGGGGTGTACTACCGCACGCTTGAAGATGTCAAAGCCCATATTCTCAGCACCCAAGCGTGGGATGACAAGGAGTGGCAAAGGCGAGAAGCCCTGTCGATGCAACAAGCCGAAGCCAGCTTGACCGATCAAGCTTACGCTGACTTGGTGCCCACCTGGCAAACTCTGATCGGGCAACAGCATTAAGGCAAAAGTTTAGCCTCGGGCGCTGCGGGCTTCTTGTATCAGACGTTCCAGAGTCTCTGTGTCCTTGGCAAAGGCTCTAATGCCTTCGGCCAGCTTTTCCGTGGCCATGGCATCGGCGTTCAGCAAATAACGGAAATGTGCTTCGTCGCAATCGATGCTGGCAGGGGTGTCTTTGCTTATGGGCATAGGCTGCACCACTGCCTCACTCTCCGCCAATTGCTGCAGCAGATCTGGGCTGATGGTGAGCAGGTCGCAACCTGCCAAAGCCAATATTTGTCCGGTATTGCGAAAGCTGGCCGCCATCACTTCCGTGCGATAGCCGTGGGCTTTGTAATAGGCATAAATGCGCTTGACCGACAGCACGCCTGGGTCATTCTCTGGCGTATATTGTTCACCCGTGGCCTTCACAAACCAATCGTAAATACGGCCCACAAATGGAGAGATAAGCTGCACCCCTGCCTGCGCACAGGCCACTGCCTGTGGCATGGAAAAAAGCAAAGTGAGGTTGGTGGCAATACCGTCTTGTTTCAGAATTTCGGCGGCTTTAATGCCTTCCCAAGTGGCGGCGATTTTGATCAGCACCCGTTTTTTGTCTACCCCGGCCGCGCCATACAGTCGCATCAAATGACGTGCCTTGGCCACCGTTTTTGCAGTGTCAAACGATAATCGTGCATCCACTTCGGTGGACACGCGCCCGGGCACAATGGCGAGAATGGCCAAGCCAAATTCAATCAGCAAGGCATCAATGATTTGCTCTGTGGTGGCCGCAGGGTGGGCGCTTAACACCTTGTCCAGCAATGGCCGATAAGCAGGTTTTTGTACCGCCTTCAAAATCAGCGAAGGATTGGTGGTGGCGTCCTGTGGGGCATAGGCGCGCATGGTCTCAAAATCACCAGTGTCGGCGACCACGGTGGAGAAGTTTTTTAATTGGGTGAGTTGATTCATAAAATAAAAAAATTAAAAATGGGCAAGGCAGAGTTAAGCAGCGCCTGCCATGTGCGCACGCAGTGTGTGTACTGTGTGTGCGTTGTGTGTGCGCTGCGTCTATCTACACACAGCGTCCGCCGTCCACTTCCAAGCAGGCACCAGTGATGAACTCGGCTTCATCGCTGGCCAAAAACAAAGTGGCATTGGCGATATCGGCAGGTTGCGAAAAACGCCCCATAGGGATAACGCTCAAAAAGCGGGCTCGGTGCTCTGGCGTATCTCCGCCCATGAACATGGGCAGCAGAGGTGTGTCACCCGCCACCGGATTGATGCAGTTCACTCGAATTTTGTCTTTGGCAAGTTCTGCCGCCATGCCCTTGCTGGCGGTGATCATGGCCCCCTTGGTGCTGTTGTACCACACCAGTCCTGGCCGTGGGCGCACCCCGGCCGTGGAGGCAATGTTGACCATGGCACCGCCTCTGCCCTGCGCACGGAACACCGGCACCACATGTCGGGTCATCAAAAATAATGATTTGATATTGACGGCGTAGACGCGATCAAACTCGTCCTCACTCACCTCCAAAATCGGCTTGTTCATGTGCGTGGTGCCTGCGTTATTCACCACCACATCAAGTGCCCCAAAATGTTTGGTGGTGGCCTCGATCAGGCTTTTCACTTCCTCATCTTTGGAGACATCGCAGTGCACATAAAGCCCACCCACGCTGTGCGCCACTTGCGCCCCCAAGGTGTCGTTGATGTCGGCAATGACGATTCTGGCGCCCTCTTGCGCGAAACGTTTGGCTATGCCTTCGCCAAAACCGCTGGCCCCGCCAGTGATGATGCTGACTTTGTTATCTAAACGCATAAATCTTCCTTAAGTATTTTGACTGCCTGTTCTGTGCTGTCGCTGACAGAAATAAAAAGTGCCTCTTCACTGCCGGGCTCCTCTAAAGTAGCCAGCTGCGACGCCAATAGACTGGCTGGCATGTAGTGGTCTTGTCTGGCATGTAAACGGGCAGCTATTTGTGCTTCGCTGCCTTGCAGATACACATAACGCAGATGCAGATTGTCTGCAATGATTTCTCGATACGCCCGTTTCAAAGCCGAGCAAGCCAGCACGCAGGGCAGTGGTGCTTGTAGCAGACGCTGGTTTAATGCCCTGAGCCAAGGTGCGCGGTCGGCATCAGTGAGTGCCTGACCCGCCCGCATTTTTTCCACATTCTGCGGCGGATGAAAATCATCAGCATCAAGATACACATGGCCGCTGGCCAGCGCGAATGCTTGCGCCAAGGTGCTTTTACCGCAACCAGACACCCCCATGATCACCACATGCCGTATCGCTTGCATCAGTTTTTTACCACCGCATGCCCGCCAAAACCTTGCCGCATGGCCGCAAGCAACTTGGCCGCATAATCATTCTTGCCCTGCGTCGCAAAACGCATCATCAACGCCATGGACAGCACCGGTGCAGGCACGCCTTGTTCAACGGCAGCGTCCACGGTCCAGCGTCCTTCACCTGAATCGGATACGAAAGGCGCGATCTCATCCAAGTTTTCTGGATCTGCCAGAGCATCGGCAGTGAGCTCCAACAACCATGAACGCACCACGCTGCCATGCTGCCACAACTCGGCAATATCTGCCACGGGCAATTGCAGGTCTTTTTTATTTTGCAAAAGCGCAAAGCCCTCGGCCAAAGCCTGCATCATGCCGTACTCAATACCGTTGTGAATCATCTTGGTGTAGTGCCCTGCGCCCACCGGGCCGCAATGCAGCCAGCCTTGTTCGGCCGACGGGGCCAATGCCTGAAAATAAGGACTGGCGCGCTCAACACTGCTGGGACTGCCGCCTATCATCAGGCAGTAACCATTTTGTAGGCCCCATATCCCGCCCGAGACCCCCACATCAATAAACTGTATGCCCTTGCTCTGCAAGCTGGCAGCGCGTGCCTGCGAGTCTTGATACCGCGCATTGGCCCCATCAATCAGCAAATCGTCCTGACTGAGCAAACTAGCCAGCTTGTCCACCGTGGCCTGGCTGATCGGACCGGCCGGCAACATGGTCCACAATACCCGCGGCTGTGGCAAGGCCTGCACCAACTCTTCAAGACTAAATGCCGGGCTGATCGCCTGTTCACCTGCAAGCTTGTCTAAGGTGGCGTGGTCTGCGTCAAAGCCCAGCACATGTAT
>JBDKJU010000013.1:0-2591 GCA_039796435.1 Pseudomonadota bacterium
AATATTTTTAAAGCGTCGCACTCACGTAGGCAGAGAAAAAAACGCGATGGTTTGGGGCACATCAAGCTGCGTGCAAGTTCTTGCCAGATGCGCTCGGGCACCAAGTGATTTAATTCGCCTGCCGCGGCCATCTGTGTGCACAAGGCAAGCGTTTCAGGAGCCACGGTGAAGTCATCAAAGCGAGCCATGAAACGCGCCAAACGCAATACCCTTAAAGGATCTTCTGCAAAAGCCGGGCTGATGTGGCGAAACACCCTAGCGTTTAAGTCAGCCACTCCGGCAAAGGGATCGATGAGTTGTCCCTGCTCATCTTCGGCAATGGCATTGACGGTGAAATCGCGTCTGGCGAGATCGTCTTCTAAGCGGACATCGGGCGCCGCATGCACCACGAAGCCCGCATAGCCATGTCCACTTTTGCGTTCGGTGCGGGCGAGTGCATGTTCCTCATGAGTGTCGGGGTGAAGAAAGACAGGAAAATCTTTACCCACTTGGCTATAGCCCAACGCCAACATGTGTGCTACCGTGCTGCCCACGACCACATAGTCACGGTCATGCACGGGCAGACCCAAAAGTCGGTCGCGCACAGCGCCGCCTACTGTGTAGCGCTTGAGGTTTTGATTAGGCATGAGGTGATGAGTGAGCTAGGGTGAAAGGTGGTCTTAAGATCAGGCGCTCAATAACAATCATTTACGGTGTGTCATCGCTTAGCGAGCTGCCCCCGCGTGCGGGAATCATGCCGAGACGCTCACGCAGACTTGGGGTGATTTTGTTGTTGAGGGAGTTGATCCACATAGCGCCGACCAGCACTTTTTTGACATAGTCGCGGGTTTCATTAAAGGGGATAGACTCGGCATAGGCGGCACCTTCTATGCTGCGTTCGCCTTGCCAGGCCTTGGCTCGGCCCGGTCCGGCGTTGTAGGCGGCCAAACCCAACACATAAGAGCCATGCAAACCCTGAGTAATGGTGCGCAGGTAATAAGTGCCATAAATAGCATTTTGTTCAGGAATGATCAGTTGTTCTTTGCTGTAGGTTTTACCCAATTGCTTGGCGACCCAACGGGCGGTGTTGGGCATGAGCTGCATGAGGCCGACAGCACCGGCGCTAGAAACGATGTCGGCGGCAAAGCGGCTTTCCTGACGCGACAGGGCGGCCACTAAGGCGGGTTCAAGAGTTTCATTTTTTGCCGCGGCATTGAGTGCGCTGGCATAAGGGTTTTGATAGCGCAGACTCAAGTCATGATCGTTTTTTGTGCGCTCTGCGGCACCAATGGCGCGGTCGTAAATGCCCTTGCTCATCATCCAGTGACTGGCGGCGAGTTGTTCCTGATCGCTTAAATTTTTGATTACCTCAAACCATTCACGCGCAGCCTCAAAACGCAGGCCCAGTTCTGTGAGTTTGACAGCTCGCTGAGCGCCGGGAATGGGGTCAAATTTGGCAAGTTGTTCTTTTGTGGGACTGAAGTTGATGGTGTTCATGGCAGGGGCGGTGCCTAAGGATTCGGCTGCCAGCCAGTGGTAAAAGCCAAAGCCATTTTTGATTTTTTGCCACTCACTTTGGGCTGCTTCGTTTTGCTTTTGGCCAGACAGCGCCCTGCCCTTCCAGTAGGTCCAGGTGGGGTCGTTTTGTGCCTCGGGCGACATGGCAGAGATGGCGCGTGCGAGTTCGCTCCAGTCATTCACACGCATGGCCGCGCGTGCCCACCAAGCCGCCTGCGAGTCCAACACACTAGTGGTTTTCACTTGTTTGAAATAATTTAGCGCTTCATTGTCCAGGCGTTTGGACAGCGCAGTGCCTAAAAGCAGGTGGGCATAACTTTGTTCTTCTTTGCCAAAATGTCTGGCGATGCCCTGCCAGAGACTGGCGGCATTTTGCGGGTTACTGCGGGCCTGTTTGGCCAAGGCATACAAAGCCACTTCACGTGCGCCCTGTTTACTCAGGTCACCTGGTTTGGCCAGCACTTGGGTGGAGAGCCGGTGGGCTTTTTCGAGTTGCTCCAAGTGGCCAAGGGTCATCTCTTCTTGCAATAAATTGACCGCCGACCACGCGCTGTTTTCAGTGGCGGCGATGCGCAGGCGAATGCGTGCTTCATCCTGGCTGAGAAGTCCGGCCTGCATCAGACCCACAAACGCGCGGGCGCAGGCTTCGCTGAAACGCTCTGCCCAAATGCCGGGCACGATGCGTGTTGGCTGCTTTTGCTGCAGTTGAAAACGTTGTTGTTGACAAAGAAAATCATCATCATCACTGTTGTTGTCTTTGGCAAATATTGCAAAGCGGTCCCAGGCATTTTGATTGGCCAGAAAGCTGGCCCACTCGGCGCGTATGCGCGGCACCAGCGGTGAGTTGGGGAACTGTTTGCTGATGGCCACAACTTCGGCATCAGAGTAGCTGTGGTAATTGGCCAGTTTGAACGCCCAGAAATGCACATAGGCCGCGAGTGGATGGTTCTCTACCTGTTTACGCAAAGTCAAAACTTTGTTCAAGTCACCTTGTTTGTATGCGCTGTGCGCCTGCAAGATGAGCGCATCGCTGGCGCGTGCCTGTTGCAATAGTAAAAATGTGAGCAGTATGAGTACTTTCATGGGCCTATTTT
>JBDKJU010000014.1:0-3337 GCA_039796435.1 Pseudomonadota bacterium
CGCCGTAGTACGAAAAGGCGGGGGAGACACTGGGCACAGAGGGCAGATTGCCAGTGAGCTGATTGTTGTAGACATAAAAAAGGCTTAGTTTTGGCACGTTTCCAAAAGGAGGAATTGTGCCGGAGAGCTGATTGTCGTTAACAGCGAAGATGCTCAGCAGAGGGTAATTGACCAAGCTTGGCAAGCTGCCAGTCAATCGATTATTGGCGGCGAAGAAGTTTTTCAGACTGGTGCTGGGCAAGGTGGGGATATAGCCCACCAATTGATTATTGTCGAGCATGAGGGCGGCCAGTTTGCTGAGCTGGGCGACCGGGGGGATGATGCCACTGAGCTGATTCAAGCTGACATTCAGGCGCTCAAGCAAAAGGTTGTTGCTCAAGTCGGGGATGGAGCCGCTGAATTGGTTGTCATTGGCCTCGAAGCTGGTCAAGAGCGGGTTGGCTGCCAAGCTGGGCAGATTGCCGGTGAATTGATTGAAACTGACCACCAGTTTGCTTAGTTTGGCTAGGCTGCTGAGGCTGGGGAGTGATCCACTGAGCTGGTTGCTGTGCACACTCAGGTAAGACAGATTAGGCACGCCTTGCAGGCTGGGCACGCTGCCGGTGAGCAGGTTGGACGACACATCGTAAAAGGTCAAATTGGGCAGATTGCCCAGTGCGGGCAGATTGCTGCTGAGTTGGTTTTTGTAGGCCCGGAATTGGGCAATCAAGGGGTTATTGGCCAGGCTGGGCACGGCACCACTTAACTGATTGTTGTTGACTGAAAACGTACTTAGTTTGGGCAAGTTGCCGAGACTGGGGATGGCGCCAGTGAGTTGGTTAAAACTGACATCAAAATTGGCCAGCAAGGGCGAACTGCTGAATGTCGGGATGCTGCCACTCAATTGGTTATTCTCGGCCCTAAAGTCGAGCAGCTTGGGAAAATTGGCCAGGCTCATCAAGTTGCCGCTCAATTGATTTTTGCCAATCAGTACGGTTTCTAAGTTTGGGTGGCCAATGCCAAATGCGCTCAAGTTGCCGCTAAGGGCATTGTTGGCAACAGCATACATCTTTAAATTCAGCGCCGCTGTTTGTGGTGTCAGGCCACCGCTGAGTTGGTTGCCAGTGACATCGTAGTTGAGCAGGGCGGGCACATTGGCAAGCGCAGGAATGCTGCCGGTGAATTGATTGCTGCCTACTATGAAGTCTTGTAATTTGACAAGGCCATTGATGTCTGGCAAGGCACCGCTGAGTTTATTGCCGTAGAGCATGACCAAGGTGATGTTGCTGAAGGGGCGCAGCGCATCGGGGGGGAGGGGGCCGACGAGATTGTTAGCGGGTAGGGCCAATGCCTGCACCCGCTCGTTCTGATCGCAATACACGCCCACCCAAAAACACTCTGAGCCCACCGGACCATTCCAGTTGCCTTGATTGCTCCAACTGCCGCCGCCCGTGCTGTTGTAAATGGCCAGCAGAGCATCTCGTTCGGCAGTGGGCATGGCGGCCTGTGGCGCGGACCAGATCATGCACAAGCTGAGCAGGCCGATTAAGCATTGGGTGAAGGTCATTTGCATGATGCGCATAAAAGCTCTCAAGGATATTAATCAAAAAGCCGACATTGGTTTGTCGTGTTTCGCATGGCGTTGTCGATTGGCGCAACGCGAAAGGACTTAGCCACCCAGCACGAACAAATGTAACAAAATCTCACCTCATTCTCGCCTAGGGATTAGCCCGAGCAAGTAATGTTTTGCTTCCCTGCACCACCGGGTAATCGGGCCGCCCTCTCTCGCCCCATTGCACAATGTTCAGTGCCGCTTTACGCCGCAGCTCCTGCTCACTTTCCAGGGAATAAAAGGCTGAGTGCGGGGTAAGCACCACGCGTGGGTGCTCGACCAGAGGATCGCCGGGGCGTGCAGGCTCGACCGGCAAGACATCTAGCCCGGCAGAATCAAGCGTGCCTTGATCGAGAGCCGCCAGCAGGTCTTCGATATTGATTACCGCACCACGTGAGGTGTTGACGATGAAGCTGCCCTTTTTCATTTGCGCAAAGCAGGCGGCATTGATCATGCCACGTGTTTCCGCGTTTAACAGGGTGTGGGGGGAGACCACATCTGCCTGCCGAAAAAGTTGGTGTAAATCACGCACGCGTTCGACATAGGCGGGGAAGTCGCCGTCGATGAGGTAGGGATCGTAAGCGATGACGCGTTTAAAGATATTGCGTGACACATGCGCCATGCGCTTGCCGATGCGACCTAGTCCCACAATGCCGAGGGTGAGTTCGCTGGCGCGGTGTCGTGGGCCATTGCTGAAATAATGCCAGCGCCCTGCCTGTATATCACGGGTGTGAAAAGTGGTGCCACGGATGAGGTCTAGTGCTAGGGCGAGGGCATGGGTGGCCACTTCGCCTACGCCGTAGTCGGGGGCATTGGCGAGCCAGACACCCTCGGCCATGCATGCTTCTGGGTCGACGGTGTCATAACCGGCGCCTATGCGTGAGCAGATGCCCACCCTTGGCAGTGCTGTCAGCACCTTGCGCGTGATGGGGGCGTATTGAATGAGCAAAGCGTCGGCACTCTGACCCGCAGCAATGACTTCTGCCTCGGTTGTGCATTGGGCTTTATTGAGCGTCCAGCCTGCTTTGGCAAACACTTCTTCTTCGATATGAGCATCGCTCATGTCGTAGTCGGTGAGCAGTACGGTGGGCATTAGAGCTTCTCCGAGGCCAAGGCGGCACCTGCCGCCAAGGCTTTGAGTTTATGCATGGCGACTTCCCGGCTCATGGGGGCGAGACCGCAGTTGGTGCAAGCAATCAATTTGTCGCGTGCCACATACTGCAGCGCTTGGCCTAGGGTGTTGACAATTTGTTCCGGGGTTTCAATCGTGTCACTTGCGACATCAATGACCCCGACCATCACCTCTTTGTCTCCCAGTAAGGCCATCAAATCCGGAGGCACATGTGAGTGATAACACTCCAAACTCACTTGATCGAAGCTGCTTTTGGCAAGCACGGGAAATACGGTTTCGTACTGTCGCCAGGAGTCACCAAGATTTTGTTTCCATTTGTTATTGGCGGCAATGCCATAACCGTAACAGATGTGTACCGCGGTGGTGCATTTCAGGCCTTGGGTCGCACGCTCTAAAGCCGCTACGCCCCAATCGGCGGCAGCGCTCATGTAGACGTTGAAGGCGGGTTCATCGAACTGAATAATGTCCACGCCATCAGCCTCAAGTGCCAAGGCTTCTTGATTGAGCAATTCCGCAAAGGCAAAGGCCAATTTGATGCGGTCGCCATAGTGCATGTCTGCGACGGTATCGACGATGGTCATGGGCCCAGGCAAGGTGAATTTGATTTGTTTTTT
>JBDKJU010000015.1:0-3204 GCA_039796435.1 Pseudomonadota bacterium
AAGCCGAGCAGGCGGGCCGGTGCAGCAGTGATTTTGGCCAGCGCAGTGTGGAGGTCTATGTGCTGTTCTTTCGCCCATTTCCAGGTCAGAGACAGGAGCAGTTCCACGCCTGTGGCCCCCATTTCCGCTTCACCGAAAGGCAATTCTTTGGCGTCGTCATCGACAGGGGTGTGGTCGGAAACGATCAAGTCAATGGTGCCATCGGCCAGAGCTCGGATGATGGCGGCGCGGTCGCGCTCGCTGCGCAGGGGCGGCATCAGGGCAAAGTGGCTGTCGAAATAGCCTATGTCCACATCGATGAGGTGCATGTGGTTGATGCTGACATCACAGCTGACTTTGCTGCCACGAGCTTTGGCGGCCCGCACGAGCTCAAGCCCAGCAGCAGAGGTCATGCGGCACAGGTGCAGCCGGCAGCCGGCATGTTCGGCCAGCGCGATCATTTGTTGGGTGGCAATGGTCTCCGCCAAGGTGGGGATGGGGGGCAAGCCCAGACGAGTGGCCACCTCACCATCATGTGCCACCCCATCACGGGCCAAATGCACGTCTTGCGGGGACAGCCAGACAGGGTAATCGAAGGTGGCGGCGTACTGCATGGCGCGCAGCAGCACGCGAGTGTCGGTGATGGCAGTATGCGCCTGCGAAAAGCCTACACAGCCAGCCTCAGTAAGCTCGCCCATCTCGGTGATGTCCTGTCCTTTGAGGCCGACTGTCAAGGCCCCCAAGGGGTAAACATGGGCTTGGTTCATGGCTTTGGCGCGTGACTTGAGCATTTCGACCAAGGCGGGCTCGTCCAGCACCGGATCGGTATCTGGGGGGCAGACCACGGAGGTCACGCCAGCGCTGACCGCCGCATTCATTTCGCTTTCAAGGGTGGCCTTGTATTCATAGCCCGGTTCACGCAAGCGCACCGAGGCATCGATAAGCCCTGGGCAGACGAGTTTGCCTTGGGCATTGATGCTTTTGCCAGCATGCCAGTCAGCGGGCGGCGTGCCGATGCTGATGATTCGCCCCGCAGCAATGTAGATATTTTTTTGTGCATCAACGCGGTTTTTGGGGTCGATCAGCCGGCCGTGCAGAATTTCAATTTTCATATTTTTCCTCCGCCCAGAATGGCCATGACCGCCATGCGGATGGCAATGCCATTGGTCACTTGCGGCAGGATGTATGACTGTCCCCCATCGGCTACCGCCGAATCGATTTCCACCCCGCGATTCATGGGGCCAGGATGCAGGACGATGGCGTTGGCTTTGGCCAGGGCGAGTTTGTCGGGCGTCAGTCCAAACTGCTTGTAGTATTCCTGTGAGGAGGGCAGTAGCGCGCCTTGCATGCGTTCGTTTTGCAGGCGCAACATGAGTACCACATCGACGTTTTTCAGTCCTTCGCGCATGTCGTGGTAGACCTTGACGCCCAAGCGTTCTATGCCTTCGGGGGTCAGGGTTTTGGGGGCAATGACGCGCAACTCCGGCACGCCCAAGGTGGTGAGACCGTGAATTTGTGAACGGGCCACGCGCGAGTGTAGAACATCGCCCACAATGGCTACGGTGAGCTCGTGAAAGGTTTTCTTGACGCGGCGAATGGTGAACAGATCAAGCAAGCCTTGCGTAGGGTGGGCGTGGCGCCCATCACCGGCATTGATGACGTGCTGATGTGGGGCCAGGTGTTTGGCAATCAGCGTGGGTGCGCCGCTGGCTGCGTGGCGCACCACAAACATGTCTGCTTGCATGGCGGAGAGGTTGGCCACGGTGTCCAGCAGGCTTTCGCCTTTGCTTTGGCTGGAGGCGTTGATGTTGAGATTGAGCACGTCGGCAGACAGTCTCTTGGCGGCAATTTCAAAGGTGGTGCGGGTGCGGGTGGAGTTTTCAAAAAACAGATTGAACACCGAGATGCCGCGCAGCAGTGGCAGCTTGCGTATGCCGCCGGCTTCGTCAAAAAAACGTTCAGCAGTGTCCAGAATATTGAGGAGATGGGCCTTGGGCAAGCCCTCCAAGGACAGAAGGTGTTGCAGTTCGCCGTGCTGGTTGAGTTGGGGGTGACGCATGCTCATGATGGTCTTACCTCGGTGTGCAGGGTGAATGTGCCTTGTGTGTCGCGTGACAGCACCAAGGCGGTATCGCTTTGCACCATCATGTCGAGGGCGCAGAAATTTGGCGCGAAGGGCAGTTCACGCCCGCCACGGTCGATGAGCACGGCGAGCTCTATGCAGGCGGGACGGCCAAAGTCAAACAACTCATTGATGGCTGCACGCACCGAGCGTCCGGTGTTCAGCACGTCATCGACAAGGACTATGTGGGCGCCTTCCACCGCAAAGGGCAGCTCGCTGCGTTCTTTGTTGCGCGTGTTTTTGAGACCGGCGGTTTTGTAGTCGTCACGGTAAAACGACACGTCGACGCTGCCGCACTGCGGCTGATGGGCAAGGTCGCGTGCCAGTCGCTCTGCCAGCCAAGCGCCGCCGGAATGTATGCCCACCAAGTGGGCATGCCGTGTCATGCCGGCTTTAAGCTGGCCGAGCAGGGTTTGGTAGAGTTGCTCCGCATTCGGGAGCAGGTCGGAGGGTGGGGCGGTTGACGTGGCATTCATAGTGAGTGTGATTGGCACCAGTGTTCCAGGATGACGCAAGCTGCTTCTTGATCCAGCTTGCTCTTTTGTGCTCGACCATGAATGCCTTTGCCTTTAAGGCGTGCGCTTGCCTGCGCCGAGCTGTACGATTCATCAACAAAATGCACGGGCAGTTTGCAATGGCCAGCCAGTTGGTGCGCCAGCTTGTTGATGGCATTGTGCAAGAGCTGGTCGTGACTGAGCACGGGCTTGCCCAAGACAATGTCAGTGACTTGCCACTCTCGCACTGCGTTCAAGATGGCCAATAATTGTTCGCTGCGTTTGCTCAATGTGATGGTGTCCAAGGCATGTGGCTGACTCAGCGTGGTGCCTACCGCAAGGCCAATGCGCTTCATGCCATAGTCAATACCGAGGAAGACTTGCGGGCTTGGCGCCCTGAGGTCTGACGCCATCAGCTGCGCCCCCAAGCGCGGGGCACGGGCAGCAGCTGGTTGATATCAATGCCAAGTAGGCCCACCGCGGCGCGGTAGCGCTGTGACAAAGGTGTATCAAAAATAATGCGCGAGTCTGCTGGCACGAGCAGCCAGTCTGAAGTGGTGGCGATTTCGTTTTCGAGTTGACCGGGACCCCAGGCCGCGTAGCCCATGG
>JBDKJU010000016.1:0-5942 GCA_039796435.1 Pseudomonadota bacterium
AAGAGAGGCATGAGTAAATGGATAAATTGAATTGTAGTGAGGGGGCGTTACAAAGCAAACGGCGCGCGCAAATAGCCTCGAAAACGTGCACGCCTGTCGCGTGTGGGTTTTTCGGTGAGGCGGTAATCTGGAAAGCGCCGCAAGAAATGGCTGATGGCAATGCGGCCTTCCATGCGCGCCAACGACAGCCCCGCGCATTGATGGATGCCGAAGGCAAAGGCCAGATGTTTATTGTGTTGTCTGCGGATATTGAAGCTGTCGGGTTGCGCAAACACCAAGGGGTCGCGGTTGGCACCGGCAATGCAGAGATTGATCAAAGTGCCCGCCGGAAAAGCCTCGCCCCCGATCACACAGTCTTTGAGTGCGCGACGATTGCCCAATTGCACGGGCGCTTCAAAACGCAAAAATTCGTCCACCGCATCGTTGAGCAGAGCTTCGGCATGCTCGGGTGGCGAGGCGCATTGCTTGAGCATGGCGAGCACATCGGCCTTGGTTTCTGGGTGGTGGTGTAAGGACACCAAGGTGTTGCCGATCAAATTGGTGGTGGTCTCGTGTCCGGCATTCAAAATGAAAATGCAATTGTGCAAAAGCTCAAGTTCTGACAAAGGCTCCCCTCCGGTTTCGCCCTGAATCAAGCGGGTGAGCACATCGTGTTCGGGGTCGCCCGGATGGGCCTGGCGCTCACGCACCAGATCAACCAGATAGTCTTTGAACTCGCGCACGCTGCGGTTGCCAAACTCCGCCCGTTCTGGCGTGAGCAAGGGCTCCAGCGCCCCCAATATGCCCAGTGACCAAGCCCGCAGCGGGCTGCGTTCACTGTGTGGAATGTTGAGCAGATTGCCAATCACGTCTATGGGAATGGCCGCAGCAAAATGCTGGATGAGGTCAAGCTCGACGGCGGGGGTTTGCTCTATCTCATCCAAAAGACCATCGACCAGCGCGATGAGGCCGGGCGCCATGTCATTGATGGCACGGCGGGTCATGGCCCCCATCATCAGCTTGCGCACCCGAGTGTGGGCGGGCGGGTCATTGAAGATCAGGCTGGTGGTGTGGTGCTCATAAAGCGGGGTGTCGTGGTTGAACTTAGGAGCGAACTCGACTTTTTTGTCCGAGCTAAACGTGGCCACGTCGCGGTACACCCCCACCAGATCTGCATGGCGGGTGAGGAACAGGCTGTCATCTGGCAGACGATGCACGGGACTGTGGGTGCGCAGCGCCGCATAGACCGGATAGGGGTCTTCATAAAAATCCTCGGGCAGTTTGCGCAGATCAAAATTGGCTAAATCCATGGCGGTATTTTATTCAGGGCTGACTCCGTTGCGCAGGGGCAGAGCTCTTCCCTACTTCTGAGTGAACCTGTGCGGCAGAACGATCTGCGCTTTCAGAATAAACTTTCAGAATAAACTGAAACAATACACTGAGAAATTTAGGAGACACAACATGGACCGTCGACAAGTAATCAAAGCCTTGGCTGCTGCTGGCCTCATCAATGCCAGCCAGGCGCACGCGCAAAATAAGTTTCCCGGCAGTCGCCCGATTACCCTGATATGTCCTTGGCCAGCCGGAGGCAGCTCGGACGCGGTGATGCGGGCCTTGGGGGATGCGCTGGGGCGAGTCATCAACCACCCGGTGGCGGTAGAAAACAAACCGGGTGCCGGCGGCACCCTTGGCGCCACGGCCATGCTTACCGCAGTGAAAAGCGGGCACCAGATCACACAGCTGCCACTCGGCATTTATCGCCTGCCCCATATGCAAAAGATGAGCTTTGACCCCATCAAGGACATCAGCCACATCATTTGCCTCACCGGCTACACCTTCGGCTTGGCCGTGCCTGCCGACAGCCCGCACAAAACCTTGCAAGACATGATTGCCTTTGCCAAGGCCAACCCGGGCAAGATGAACTATGGCCACACCGGCGTGGGCACTACCCCGCATCTGGCCGTGGAAGAGTTTGCCTTAAAGGCTGGCATACAGCTTAACCACATACCCTACAAAGGCTCGGCCGAGCTCTTGCCGGCGGTGTTGGGCGGCCAAATCATGATGATGTCTGGCACTCCCGAATTTGCTCCGCATGTGGCCAGCGGCAAGCTGCGCCTCTTGGCCACTTTGGGCAGCAAACGTACCAAGCAATTCCCGCAAGTGCCGACGGTGAAAGAACTGGGGTACGACACTGTGTCAGACAGCCCCTTTGGCATAGGCGGCCCGGCGGGCATGGACCCAGAGGCGGTGAAGACACTGCACGATGCGTTCAAGAAAACCCTTGACGATGCCACGGTGCAGGCCACCTTCGAGAAATTTTTTCAGCCCACGATTTACATGAACACCGAAGAGTACACCGCCTATGCCAAGCGCACCTTTGAGGCCGAGCGGGTGACGATAGAGCGTTTGGGCTTGAAGGGCTAAGGTTTAAGCGCGGCGATGAGGGCTGAGTGTCGGTGGCCTTGTGTCGTGGGGGTGGTGCGTCAGGGCAGAAACCTGTTGCGGTATTCGGTTGAATTGATGAACCCTTCAATCAGGTTCAGGCTGCTGGCACCCTGATTTAAAGCGTTTATCCAATTATTAAAACCTGCGGCTTCGGGTGTGCGACGCAGCAGACCAGCATAAGCCATACTGACGTTTACTTTGTTGGCGCTGGTAATTTTGAATTCAGCAGATTCCGAAAATCCGAGCATGACTTGACCACGAGTCATTGCGCCGCTATTAAGCTGTGTCAGCCAATTATTGAAACCGGCAGTATCTGGGGCTCTTCCCAACACATTCTGGTAGCACAGGGTGACAAAATCTTGATTTGAAATCGGGCCGTAGATAATGTTGAATTCCGCAGAGTTGGCAAATTCTTGTGCAATAGCTGCCAAAGATATAGCCCCCCACTTTTTGGCATTCGCCCAATTCATCAAACCACCGTAATCAGGCACGCGGTTAAAGTACGAGAAATACAATCGAATCACCGCCGCATAGGTATCTTGAAACTCAGCAGAATCAATAAAAGCTTTGGTCAAAGCTGCCCGCGCCAGCGTGCCATTACTCAAGCTTTGTGCCCAAGAACTAATGCCACCGCCATCCCCTTCGCGACCGAGAATATCACGATACTGTTGCATTACATACCAACGATCACTATTGCTGTTCATGCCGGCAAAAATGGCATTGTCTTTAACATAAGGATCACGGCCTTCGATGAGTTCTAAGTAGTTGGGAATGCCATCGTTGTCTGAGTCTGCAGCGACATCGCCTTCAAATGGCAGTGATACAGATATTTGCACAGGGTAAGCATAGCCCAACAAGGTATTTTCGATGGTGTAGTTGCCCTGCGTGCCCAAGTATTGGCCATTGCAGACAGTATTACTCACGTACAGCACAAAGTCTGCTTCAGAAGGGTTGTAGGACTGGCATAAAAGCACGGTGCCCGCAGCGTCATAGACGAAACCCTCAGCGCCATCAAGCTTAAAAGTATAGTTGCCATCGCCGCGAGTCAAGAGGTTGACCAAGCCTTCATCACTCAAATATTTAAAGGTGACGTGAAAGGGGCGGTTGTTGCTCGGCGATTGGTTACAGCTGTCTTCGGGGGCACAGCTGATGCGGTAGAGTATTTTTTAATACTCGTCCAGTATTGGTGGTGTCTTGTCCGGTGGTCATTAACATGGCCACTGCCTGCGGGTGCCAAAAAGTGCAAGGCGTGCCTGCCTCAAATATCTTATAAGGGCCACAGGGAAGGTTGGAATAGCCCGGCACAGCAGAGCCTGCTGCGACGTAGGCCAGTGGGTAACGGGTGGGTGTTACTGGCACCACCAAATAAGGGCTATTCGCATACAGATAATCTCCCGCAGCCCCGCCCACAGCGATCTTGCCATTATTCGGGTTCTTGGGCAGAGCTGCATTGGAATTGGTGTTGGTATAGAAGTTATCGCCACGATACTTCTCTAAGGTGAATTTATTCACCACGTCAAAAGCCGTCAATATTTCACCACTGTATGGTGCTCCATCAGGATAGCTGTACTTTACGTCACCAGCAAAATAACCACTGTCACAGGTAAATGCTGATGCGCCACAGTCGATAGTGGCAGGTGCGTATTTGTACTTCGGGGCAGGCAATAATGTCCCTCGTATCGCCGATATGGCCATCTGCGCATTGGTGGTGTAAAAGTGAGTGTGCGCGCGCGTGACCACATTACCCATTGCGTCATAAGTGCCCTGAAAATGAGCAAATAAAGGGGTGATGCGGTTGCGTTTGCCAATGCCACCCAAGGCCAGCTCCACCGCCCTGTCTGCCTTGGGCGCGCCGTAGCCTAGACGTTTCATGGCTTGATCTTGCACCCCATTAATGCTGTAGACCGAGCCCTCTGTACAGGGGCTGTCAGAGACTGCCCCGTTGTTATCCAAACACCCCGCACTGCGCCGCAGCACGTCTTTTACCCCGGCATTGTCGAGCAAAGGGTTGGCAGATTTCACTAAACCTGCAAGGGCGGACACATGTGGCGCTGCCATAGACGTGCCTGTGCAATAGCCGATGCCATCTGAATCGTTCGAACCCGCTGGGTTTTGTAAATCACCGCAAGCAGAATCTGCACCGTAGGCACTGGCATCACTGTAAGGCACCTGTGGCGATACAGTAGAGATGATTTGCTGTGCGGGCGCAGCAAAGGATATTTGAGGCACGCCATTGGTGATAACGCCATAGTTGCTGCCCCACCAGTCGGTATTATTGTTTGGGTTTACCCGCCCATGCCAAAACCTCAGGCCAGTTGAGGTAGAGTTGGCGAATAACCCCGCCCCAGCGCCTGCGGGGTAAAGGCTGGCATTGTTGTTGTCGGCAATGGTCAAGCCACTGATTGCCAGCACGTCCGGATGTACGGCGGGCAAGTTGTACAGGGGGGCATGTTTGGATAGCAACACGCCATTGATACCACTGTTGTTATTGGTAACTGAATTTCCGTGATTGCCCGCGGCTGCCACCAAACTTACGCCGTTTTGGGCGGCGTGAGAGAGCGCGAGGCAAAGAGTACCTCCATCACGTTGATCTTCGTACCCCCACAATGGTTGACCACAATACTTGTGATCTTTTTGTGAACTTTCAAAACTCATATTGATGACCTGTGTGCCAAGATCTACCGCCTTGACTATGCCCCTAATAGCATCAATCTCATTACTCTTGTTCATCATTTGCAACGAGCATTCTGGGCATCCCCCCACAGTCCAATTTGATATGCTCGAAAATGCATTATCGGCTCCAGCCGCCATAGTCCCCGAGACATGCATGCCATGAACCAAGCTTGTCTCTGCCGTGCCTGCGCGTACACCAGAGTTGTCAAATAGCGCCCTATCGACAAAATTTTCCGAGAGGTGAGTCCTAAAGTTTTTACGCAGATCGGTATGTACTCCTTTCACACCTGCGCCATCAAGCAGATCGGTCTTGAGGCCACCGTCGATGGCCGCGAGCCACGCCTGACCTTTGGTAAGGCCCCAAGCATTTGGAAAACGCAAGACATGCATGCCCCATAGATGATTGACATCATTGCGGTTTGCCTCATTGCCTAAAAAACCGTTGACCTCATTGGGGTAGTAGGCCGCAGAGTCTTGAAACTTCATCGGCTTGTTAACTCTACTTACTCCAGACAGTTTGGCGATTTTGTCGGCATTCTTGTCTCGCTCACTCATGGAGCTGTAAGTAAGCACCACGGTACGGTGCAGTTGCTCCAAGGGGTCGGTTAGGCCAGTATCGTAGATCTTCTGCTCATATGCAGTAGGTTCACGGTGTAGCAGAATCTCGGCAAATTCAGGCTTGCCCAGTTGCCCATGCAAGTCACCATTGTCATTGCTTTTATTGCCATTGCCTTTGTAATTGGCGTTTTTGACAAAATCCTTGATTTTGATGTCTTTACGCTTGATGTCCAAGCCCACCATAAGTTGTAGATCGGCTTTTTCTTCCTGGTTTGCTTGCGCTTGCT
>JBDKJU010000017.1:0-7990 GCA_039796435.1 Pseudomonadota bacterium
AACCATAGTGCGCCGCCGACATCATAGCCTCCCAGACCGAACCTTCATCAAGCTCGCCATCTGAAAATAACAAATAGACTTTGCGATCCGAACCTTTGCGTTTCAAGCCCAGGGCCTGCCCTACGGCGATGGCCATGCCCTGCCCCAATGAGCCACCGGACATTTCCATACCGGGGGTGTAGCTCGCCATGCCAGACATGGGCAGGCGGCTGTCGTCGCTGCCATAAGTTTCGAGCTCATCTTTGGGAACAATACCCGCTTCTATCAAGGCCGCATACAAGGCAATGGCGTAGTGGCCATTGGAGAGCAGGAAGCGATCACGTCCTTCCCAGTTCGGCTCTGCGGGTTTAAAACGCATGGCGTGGAAATAGGCCACGGCCAGGACATCGGCAATATCCAGCGCCTGTCCCACATAGCCCTGTCCCTGTACTTCTCCCATACGCACCGCCAAGGTGCGGATGTGATGAGCCCGCAGACGCAAGGCTTCAAAATCATTGCTTAAGTGCACACTGCCTTCAAACATAAGTGATCAATTAACGGCATTCCAGCCTAAAAAAACGAGAAGGAAGTTTACTGAGCAAATTATTTGTGGTCAAATGAAATTATTTCGCAAAATAGATGAATATAATTCATGTCAAAATTACCCCAACGGGCCCTGCAAGCCTTTGAATCGGCAGCTCGGCATGGCTCGTTTGCTTTGGCGGCAGATGAGCTTTTCATCACCGCCTCAGGCATCAGTCATCAGATCAAGATCTTGGAAGAGCGGCTGGCCATCAAGCTCTTCCACCGCGTGCACCGCAAAGTGTTGCTGACCGATGCTGGGCGTCGCTTTGCCGAGCAGGTGTCTGGCGCCTATGCCCAAATAGAACTGGCGGCACAGAACCTGCTGGCCACCAAAAAGAGTGATATCCTCACTGTGCATGTGGCCCCAAGCTTGGGCACGCAGTGGCTCATGCCTCGCCTTGCCCGTTTCAGCGCCCGCCACCCAGACATCGATGTCCGCATCAACGCATCTTCAGATTGGGTAGACCTGACCCGCACCCCCGTGGACATTGACATCAGATACGGCAGAAATCGGCAACGCAATCTGGCCAGACCAGAAGAGTTCATCTTGACCTTGCCGAAAGAAACCTTGGTGCCCATGTGTGCGCCCAAACTTCTGCCTCCAAATAAAGCAGTGTTGCCAGCCGATTTACTCCACTTGCCGCTCATTCACAGCGAGAACTGTCTCCTCACTTGGGGAGACTTTGTTGAGCACCACCATCTGGATAAAGCAGATCTGAGCCGAGGTTTGCGCTTTGACCGCTCGTTCATGGCAGTGCATGCGGCGGTAGATGGATTAGGCGTTTGCCACGAGAGCCTGATCCTGGCCGAAAGGGAGCTCGCCAGTGGGGCCCTGGTGGCACCTTTGGGCCTGCAAGGGCTGTCGGTGACGGGCTACACCTTCAGTTGTCTGGAAAACCGTCTTGAATTGCCCAAAATCAGGTCATTCCAAGAATGGCTTTTAACTGAAATGCAAGGCAATTGACTGTGCTATGCCATTTCGCACCAAAAAAGTGCATTCCCGTTCGTCCAACAAGTACATTTTGGTGAAAAAGCTGAACTAAAATGCTGAGAACTTGCCTTATTCCTCTATGAAAGCCTCTTTTATTTGCACTATTTTGGTGCTATTTTTTTGCACCTTAGCTGCCAGAGCCGAGATTTACAAATACACCAACCCCGACGGCTCAATTGAATACACCAATGTGCCGCGCGGCAAAGACCGACCCGTGGTGTTGCGCGAAGCAGTGTCGAGTCTCGGAGCCAAGCCCTCTGGCGATAAACCTTCAGGCGCAGTGGCCCTTCCTGCCGCGTTAAGCACCAGCAAACCCAACACTTTGGCCTCCAAAGTTGACCCCTTTACCCAAAGGGGGCGCGACGATATTCGCAAGCGCGTGCTGGCCAATGAGTTGCAGTCTGAAGAAAAAGCCTTGCTCGACGCACAAACTATTTACGCCGCAGGAAAGCCTGCCCCTCAGGCCGACGAAACAGCGGGCGGGGCAAAATACATCGATCGGGTGGCGCGCTTACGACAAAGCGTGGATACACATGAAAAAAACATTGCTGCCATCAAACAAGAATTGGCAAATCTAAAGTAGAGCACAAATTGGCTAGCTTTTTGCTAAAGTTAAAAGATGAGCCACACTGAGTTCTCAGGACTACAATTTTTAACCACCGCCTGCTTGGCCTTGACCAATCATGGCAGGGTCATGTATGCCAACGCCGCTGCCGAGACCTTGTTGCAACGTGGGCTGAAACAGCTGGTCGGTTTTCGCCCCGAAGACTTTTTTTTAAAACCAGAGCGACTGTTGGCCGCCATCGACCGCGCCGTCGATCAACAATCGAGTTATTCCGAACAGGAATGTGAACTGGCCGTGGTGCACCAAGGGGCGGTGATTCCACTGGTAGTGAGCCTCACCGTGAGCTACCTAGATAGCGCCACTGCCTGCGCCATGCTGGAGCTCAAGCAAATCGACCAGCAACTCAAAATCGCGCGTGAAGAACGCCAACGCGAACAAGCTCAGGCCAATCGCGAGCTGATACGCACCATGGCGCATGAGATTAAAAACCCCTTGGGAGGCATACGTGGCGCCGCTCAGTTGCTGCAGAGCGAGCTCAAAACCGAGGAAGAGAAAGAGTTCACCACGGTGATTATCGAAGAGGCTGACCGCTTGCAAAGTCTGGTCGACAGGCTATTAACCCCACACCAAAAACCCAAGATTACCGAGGTCAATATTCACGATGTGTTGCGGCGTGTGCACAAGTTGGTGGCAGCTGCGCACCCGCAAATCAGCCTGGTGTGTGACTTCGATGTGAGTCTGCCTTCTTTTCAGGCCGACAGTGAACAACTCATGCAGGCATTTCTCAATATCACGCAAAACGCCGCACAGATTCTCGACGGCAGCAAAGACGGCGAGGTCAGGCTGGTGAGCCGCATCGCACGTCAGGTCACGGTGCTGCGCAAACGCCACCGCCTTGCCTTGGATCTGCGCATCATCGATAATGGTCCCGGTATACCACCGGCACTGCTCGACAAAATATTTTTTCCCCTAGTGTCGGCCAGAAGTGGGGGCACCGGACTGGGTCTTACCATTGCGCAGACCTACATCGCTCAACACGAGGGCAGCATTGAAGTGCAGAGTCAGCCTGGGCGCACCGAGTTTCAGGTGTTATTACCACTTGCCGAAAAATAAACAAGAGACAGAAAAGAACATGGAAGAAGAAAAAGTCTGGATCGTTGATGACGACAAGTCCATCCGCTGGGTACTTGAAAAAGCCTTGGGGCGGGCGGGCATTTCCCACCGTAGTTTTGAAAATGCCAAGCAAGTCTTACAGGCCATCGCCAAATCTCCCCCCTTGGTGCTGATTACCGACATCCGCATGCCCGGCGCCAGCGGCCTTGAGTTGCTCGACCGCATCAAGGCTGATCACCCCGCTTTGCCCGTGATCGTGATGACCGCTTTTTCCGACCTTGACAGCGCGGTGTCGGCTTTTCAGGGCGGCGCATTCGAGTATTTGGCCAAGCCCTTCGACATCGAACAGGCACTGGCCTTAATTGGCCGAGCCTTGGCTGAATCAGAGATAAAAGCCCCCATCCGCGCTGACGCCGAGGTGAGCGGCAACAGCGAGCTCTTGGGCCAAGCACCAGCCATGCAAGACCTGTTCCGCGCCATCGGCCGCCTGTCTCAGTCCAGCGTCTCGGTGCTCATCAATGGCGAGTCCGGCACTGGCAAAGAACTGGTGGCGCGTGCCCTGCATCGCCACAGCGCGCGCAGCAAACGTGCCTTTGTGGCCATCAACACCGCTGCGATACCCAAAGACCTACTTGAATCAGAACTCTTTGGACATGAGCGGGGTTCTTTCACTGGCGCGCAACAGCAACGTAAAGGCCGCTTTGAGCAGGCCGAGGGCGGCACCCTCTTTCTTGATGAAATCGGCGACATGCCTCTTGACCTACAGGTCAGACTCTTGCGTGTGTTGCAAGATGGTGAGTACTATCGCGTCGGCGGGCACGCCCCACTCAAAGCCGATGTGCGCATCGTCGCTGCCACCCATCAAGACCTGCACGAACGCGTGGCACAGGGCCTGTTTCGTGAAGATTTATTTCACCGGTTGAATGTGGTTCGTCTGCATTGCCCAGCCTTGCGTGAGCGCCGGGAAGACATCCCCTTGCTGGCCAAACATTTCCTCGTCAAGGTGAGCAAGGACCTGGGCGCGGAGGCCAAAACCTTGAGCGCCGAGGCTCTGGCTTTGCTCAAGGACTACCCTTTCCCCGGCAATGTGCGTCAACTCGAAAACATGTGCCACTGGCTGACCGTGATGAATGCCGGCCAAGTCATTGCCCCCTCTGGTCTACCGCCCGAGGTCGTGCGCGTTGACGCCGCCACTGAGCTCAGCCACGACAGCAGCCCGTCAAGCTCATGGCTATCCGCCTTAGACAGAAGTTTCCAAGCTGCAGTGCAACGCAAAGAGGCAGAGCCCGGCGTAGGCCTCACTGCCGAGTTTGAGCGCCAACTCATTAGCTCTGCACTGCACATGACCCATGGTCGGCGCATGGAGGCTGCCAAGCTCCTGGGCTGGGGCCGCAACACCATCACCCGAAAAATCAGCGAACTCGGACTGGAAGACAGTTTGCGCGAACAAGGGCTTTAAAATACTTTTTTTCAACCGGAGTGCACATGAACAAACGCCACACACTGCTTGCCCTAAGCGGCATTGCAGCCACCCTCCTCCTTAGCGCTTGCGGCCCTAAAGAAGAGCCCAAAAAAGCGGAGGCAGCCAAGGCCCCTGCAGCTGCTGCCAAACCAGAGCCATTAAAAGTTGCCTTTGCCTACATCGGCCCCGTGGGTGACGGCGGTTGGACTTTTGCTCATGACAATGGCCGCAAAGCGGTGGAAAAAGAGTTTGGCGACAAAGTCAAAACCATGTTTGTTGAAAACATCCCCGAAACCGCTGATGCCGAGCGCGCTTTGCGTGACCTCGCGGCTCAGGGCAACAAACTGGTGTTTGGCACCACGTTTGGCTACATGGAACCCATGCTCAAAATCGCTCCTGATTTCAAAGACGTGAAATTCGAGCACGGCACCGGCTACAAAACCGCTGAAAACCTGCGCACTTACGACAGCCGCACCTATGAAGGTGCCTATATGGCCGGCGTGATCGCAGGCAAAATGACCAAGACCAATACCTTAGGTGTGGTCGCTTCCATTCCTATCCCCGAGGTGGTGCGCAACATCAACAGCTACACCATGGGGGCACAGTCAGTCAACCCAAAGGTCAAAACCAAAGTGGTGTGGGTAAACAAATGGTTTGACCCACCCAATGAGGCCACTGCCGCGCAAACTCTGATTGACCAAGGCGCTGATGTGCTGATGCAGAACACCGACTCTCCTGCCGTGTTGCAAACCGCGGAGAAAAATGGCAAGTACGCCTTTGGTTGGGACAGTGACATGACCGCCTACGGCCCCAAAGCCCATTTGGCCTCTGCCGTGATCAACTGGGGTCCTTACTACATCAAGGCCACTCGTGATGTACTGGAAGGCAAGTGGGCCACCGGCCAAAGCTGGTGGGGGGTGAAAGAAGGCGCCATCGATTTGGTATCAGTCAACAGCATCGTCCCCGCTGATGTCAAGGCCAAGACTGATGAGATTAAGGCCGGTCTGAAAGCAGGCAATCTGGCCATCTGGAAAGGCCCCATCGTGGACAACACCGGTAAAGAGCAGCTCGCCAAAGACGTGGTCGCTGACGACAAGTTTTTGGGTGGCGTCATGTTTTACGTGAAAGGAGTCGAGGGCAAATTGCCTGCCGCCAAGTAAGCGCAGCTAGCGTAAACAGGCCGTGACTGCGTAAGCTGTCGCGGCTTTTTTATTTTCTCCCGAGTCCGAAAAAAGAGAAATTAACGGCTCTGTGTGGCCGTGGCCATGGTGATTTTCCACGACTCAGCCGCAGTGCCATTCAGATTTACCGCCCCGACCAAGGCTTTGAGGTTTTCGGTCATGGGGCCATTTCCACCAATTTGAAAGCGGTCTTGCAAGTAGTAAGGCGGCAGGCTTTGATAATTGAGGGCGACGCGCACTGACTTAACTTGTGCAGCAAACCGACTGGGCACACGCACCATGAGCCGGTCTTGTCCGCGACCCTGCCAGTATCCGGGATTGCTGTTCTTATCCACCCCGATAGGCGATGTCCAAGAGGCATAGGGCCCCGTTTCAGACCACCCCTTGGGCAAGAGACGATTGTCCTTGACATCATTGGCCAAGGCTAAAAAGCTGGTGGTCAATAAACCTGCGCTGTCTTTGCTGCGTGTTTCGTAGATTTGCGCCTGCTTGTCCGAGGTAATGAGCTTATAGTGGGGCTGCCAAGTGGTCTTGCTGAACTCGGTGGCAAGCGGCTGCCCCACGGCATCAATCAACACGCCTTGGGCATTGCTGCGGCCACTGGCCCAAAGCACTTGCCCGCTGCTGTCCATGGCCTCTATGGTTAAAAAAGCACGACGAAACCCCACGCCGGAGGGTAATTTATGCCCCGCCAAATTGCTCACCACAATAGGCACCATGAGGCCGCTGGGGGTGTTCACCATGGTGCCAATGTCTATCTTGGCGCTGCGCTCTTGCGTCTGCTCGGTGGTTTCGCGCGTGGATAAGGCAAAGCGGTCAACAAATTTAAAGCGGCTGGTGTCGTAATTGGGGTCTGTCAGGGTGAGCCCCATCGGGCCGCCAAACTGTCTGAACATCTCCAAGGTGATGAGATTCGCCCCCACCAAGGTGTGGCGCCCAAACTGCTGGCGCGGGGTCAGGGTAATCAGCTTAGCCGGTGCGGTATTCGGGAACACTTGCCCCTGCGCGTCCACATAAGTGTTGTCTTCAATATTGGCTATTTTGCTGGTCAATGGCTTGCCGTGTAAATGATTGCTCATGTGGCAGTTTTGACAGGTCTGCGCCGACGGACCAGGCGCTGTCACTTTGGTGCTGAATTGGCTGTTCAGCCATTCAAGATAGGTGGTCTGTTCGTGTGATTTTTTCGCCCCATCATAACTTTGTCGGGTGTATTTTTTACGCGCATCCAGAATAGGGGTTTGCACCACGTGGCAACTACCACACAAAGCCGGATCTTGTATGGCGGTACTGTGTTTGGGGGTCATGCCAACACTGTTTTGCATGGGGTAAGTCACTACATCAAGGTAGGGACCAAAGACGCTGGTGGGGTCAGCCACTTTAAATTTGCCGGTGAAAGAGGCTGGCGTGCCCAGATTGTCCGGCACAATGCGGTGACACACCGTGCACGACACCCCGTCACGTCCAAGTGCACCTACTTCTGCGTGCCGACCTTGGGTCGACAAAAAATGCGCATGGGTGTACAACGCCTTGGGGTCTTGCGCTATCAGGGTTCTTTGTCCCATGACGGCATGGCAGCTATAACAAGTATTGTCAATTTCATTTGCCACCTCCGGGTAGAGGCGCGTTTCAGATTCGCGCTGTGCCTGAAACACCGGATCACGCCCTGACAAACCCATCAAACTGGCGCTCCACTCACTCCACATACTGAAATTAGTCAACGGCACCTTTGGTGGCTGCGCTGGTGCCACACCATAAGGGAAGCTCATATTGGCCTGCACGCCTAGGGCCAAGTTGGATGCATCATGGCAACCCGCGCACACATCATTGCTCACAAAACCATGCGGTCCTTGCGCGCCCACAATCACTTTATCGCTGCTCTGTGCAGGCAGGGGATGAGGCATTTTGAAGCTCGCCGTCTTGGCGACTGACGGGCTGCGAGCGACCGCGGACAGACGCGCATGTTGTGAGCCGCCCATCAAGCCATTGCGCTCTGGCAAGGCGGTAGTGCGCACCTCCTTGGCCATATTGACCAAGGCAGAAAAGGTGAGCTCACGATTATTCGCCGAGGCATGACAGCCCACACAATTGGGGTCATAAATCTGCCCGCCGTAAGC
>JBDKJU010000018.1:0-3771 GCA_039796435.1 Pseudomonadota bacterium
AGCATGGCCCCCACCAACAGCATTTGGGGCAACCCGGCTGCCCTAAAAGAAGCCATCGACAGCAAGGGCGAAAGCCTGAAACAAGGGTTTGCTTTGCTGCAGAAAGACATGGCGCAAAAACGCATCAGCATGAGTGATGACGAGGCCTTTGAAGTAGGTAAAAATCTGGCGGTGACCTCTGGCGCAGTGGTCTACCGCAACCCTTTGATCGAACTCATCCAGTACAGCCCCACCAGCAAAAAGGTGTATCAAACCCCTCTTTTGATCGTGCCCCCTTGTATCAACAAGTTCTACATCCTCGACATGCAGCCAGAGAACTCCTTTGTGCGTCATGCGGTCGAGCAAGGCCACACCGTGTTCATCGTGTCTTGGCGTAATATTCCAGCTGAACTGGGCAAATTGACTTGGGACGACTACCTGGCTTCCGGAGTGTTGCAAGCCATAGACGTGGTCAAGAGCATCACTGCTCAAAAGCAGATCAATGCCCTAGGCTTTTGTGTGGGCGGCACCTTATTGGCAGCGGCCTTGGCCGTGCTCGCTGCGCGCGAACAAGACTCTTCTGTCGCGAGCGCCACCTTTTTGACCACCTTGCTTGATTTCAGTGAGCCGGGGGAGATTGGGGCTTATCTTTCTGAGAACATGTTGAAGGCACGTGAGCAGGGCTTAATGAATGGAGAACGCCTGCGCGGCCAAGAGTTGGCTGATGTGTTTGCCAGCCTACGTGCCAATGACCTGGTGTGGTCGTTTGTGGTGAATAGTTATCTGCAGGGCAAAAAACCCAAAGCCTTTGATCTGCTTTACTGGAACGGGGACTCCACCAATTTGCCCGGACCGATGTACGTCTATTATTTGCGCCACTTCTATCTGCAAAACCTGCTGTGCCAGCCCAACAAACTCAAGATGCTGGGTGAAGACATAGACCTAGCCATGCTTGCCATGCCCAAATATGTGGTGGCTTCGCGCGAAGACCACATCGTGCCGTGGAAGAGCGCATTTGCTTCCGCGCAAAGCTTCGGTGATGACACGCTCACCTTTGTGGTGGGCGGCTCAGGTCATATTGCTGGCATCGTCAATCCCCCCGCCAAGAAAGCACGTGGCTATGTCACTGGCGATTTTGCGGCCTCACCTGAAGCAGAGGGCTGGGAGGCAGAAACCACTCAGCATGAAGGCAGCTGGTGGCCCCACTGGTATGAGTGGCTGGCGCAGCACAGCGGCAAGCAGGTGGCCGCACGGGTGCCCGGCGCACAGGAAAAATTTCCGGTTTTGTGTGCCGCACCTGGCACCTATGTTTTGGAAAAATCTTAATCAAGGAGAAAATGTAATGACGCAACGTATAGCACTGGTCACCGGCGGCATGGGCGGTTTGGGTGAGGCCATTTCTATTAAATTGAAGTATCAAGGCTGCAAGGTCATCGTTACTTCGTCTGGCAATGCAGCCAAGGCTGAGGAGTGGCTGGCCGCGATGAAGGCCAAGGGCATGGATTTTCATGTGTACACCGTGGATGTGGCCAGCTACGAAGCCTGTCAGGCCATGCTTGAAAAAGCACAGAAAGAGGTCGGCCCCATCGATATTCTGGTCAACAACGCCGGCATTACCCGCGACATGACCTTTAAAAAAATGGACAAGGAGAGCTGGGATGCGGTGCTCAAGACCAACCTCGACAGCGTGTTCAACATGACCAAACCGGTGATCGAAAACATGGCCTCGCGTGGCTGGGGGCGGGTGGTCAACATCAGCTCGGTCAATGGCCAAAAAGGCGCGTTTGGGCAAACCAACTACTCCGCTGCCAAGGCCGGCATGCATGGTTTTTCCAAAGCGTTGGCTTTGGAATATGCCCGTAAGGGCGTGACGGTGAACACCATTTCGCCTGGCTATATTGGCACCAAGATGGTCACCGCCATTCCACAAGAGGTGCTGGACTCCAAGATCTTGCCCCAAATCCCCATGGGGCGTTTGGGCAAGCCTGAAGAAGTGGCCGGTTTAGTGGCTTATTTGGCCAGTGAAGAAGCGGCCTTTGTGACCGGTGCCAACATTGCCATCAATGGCGGTCAGCACATGCAGTGACCGTCCTGCACAGACAAAAAAAGCCAGCCAAGCTGGCTTTTTTTGTGCATTGTTTGGCTCGGTGCATTGCCTACCCATGCCCTACCCATGCTTTTGGGGGATTGGCAAATGGGCAGTTTTTAAAGAAAATAGCGTTTGGAGGATTTTTTTATGGCATTGATGCGCGATTGTTTTTTATTACCCCTCATCGCTGTGGGCACACTAACAGCTCAGTTGTTGCAGGCGAGCACTGAACACGAGCACGAAATCAGTAAAAATTCAGGTTACGGTATCTTGTCCTCACAGACCAGCCCGCGCGTGGTCATCGTCGGACAAACCACCATGGTGCGCTTCGAGTTCATCATGAACCCGGGCAGTTACAGTGGCACGCCGGTCTTGGTGCTTGCCAATGGCACTCGCATGAGCACGAACGACGCGGGCAACAATGGCGACGTGACCGCCGGTGATGGCATCTTTAGCGTCAATGTGCCTTTAAGCAGTATGGGGACGATCAAGCCTAGCGACACCGCGTATCGCGCAGATGTGGGCAGCTTGGAAGTGACCGAGGGCTCGGGTGTGAGCAAGTACAACGTGTTCATGAACGTGATGGATGAGTCCATTCCGAATGTGCCGGTGAAAACACTAAACAGCACCACACAGCAATCAGCGCACCTGCTGAACCTCGTCTCTCCCAATCAGCTCGCCTATGTCAGACAGTTCAAAAGTACGAGCGGTGGCACGGCCACGCAAGAGCTCACGACTTTGGTTGCCAGTGCTTTGCCGCTAGAGCAGTACGACATGTTGTTCGCGTCTTATGACCGCAACCACTTCGACAACTCTTTCTACCAGGTCATTAACAACAACATTGGCGGTATTGGCAAAAGCCCGACCAACTTGTCGGGCTTCAATGCCGGTACGCGATTGATGGGCCTTATGATGATCGGCTCGCCTCTGCGTTTTGACGGGGCTGATATTCAATTCACCCATGAGTTTGGTCATCATTGGATGTCTGGCTTGACCTTGAACTCCGCGCTCAGCGATGGCCGTCCGCATTGGCCATACTCAAGCATGGGCAGTGGGGTCATGGGGGTGAGCATTGCAGGCTCGGGGGCAGGCGGGACATTCTTTTGTGAGGGCAGTTTTAATGCCGCAGGTACGGCAGTCACTTTAAATGGCACGACCCTGAGCACTTCTAAATTCAACCTGTATAACCCCCTTGACCTGTATTTGATGGGCCTCATGCCCGCCAGCCAAGTGCCGGACCAAATCATCTACGACAGCGCCGACATGAAGGCCTGTAAGCCTGGCACCTACACCTCGGGCTATACCCGCCTAAAAGTGCAAGACGTAATCAACTTCCACGGGCCACGTACACCAGCCTATGGGCAAGCGCCCAGCAATTTCAAAGTTGCCTCGGTGATCGTCAGCAGTCAGCTACTCACGGCGCGTGAGATGGCCTATTTTGATCTCATGGCGAGGCGTGCCTCTTGGCGGTTTAACACCATCTCTAAGACCGGCTTTGTCACCGAAAAAGCAGCGCCCTTCTATCAAGCCACGGGCGGACGCGGCACCTTGGACACGGTCATGGACGCCAGCTTGGTGAGCCATGAAGTTCTCACCGTGACGGAGTTTTACAACACAGCCTTGAAGCGTTATTTTTACACCGCCGACCCTGCCGAGACGGCCTATCTCAAGGCCACCCCCGCCACGGGAGAGGCGGCCACGGG
>JBDKJU010000019.1:0-5748 GCA_039796435.1 Pseudomonadota bacterium
GTCGCACTGATATCGAAATCGTCGCCATCAATGACCTGGGTGACGCAGAGACCAATGCCCACCTCACCAGCTATGACACTGCGCACGGTAAATTCAGTAAATCGGTGGCCGTAGACCACGAACACCTCATTATTGAAGGTGACAAGATCAAAGTGTTTGCCATTCGCAACCCGGCTGAAATTCCTTGGGGGGAGCGTGGTGTGGACGTGGTGTTTGAATGCACTGGCCTGTTCACCAGCAAAGCCAAAGCCAGCGCCCACATGGCAGGGGGCGCCAAAAAAGTGGTGATCTCCGCGCCTGGTGAAAAAGACGTGGACAACACCGTGGTCTACGGGGTCAACCACCACACCTTGAAGGCCGAGCACACGGTGATCTCCAACGCCTCTTGCACCACCAATTGTCTCGCCCCCATGGTGAAGGTTTTGCATGAAACCATAGGCGTGGAAAGCGGCTTGATGAACACTATTCACAGCTACACCAATGATCAGGTGTTGACCGATGTGTTTCATAAAGACCTGCGTCGTGCCCGCGCCGCCGCCCACAATATGATCCCCACCAAGACCGGAGCTGCTGCCGCCGTGGGTCTGGTGTTGCCAGAGCTCAACGGCAAACTTGACGGCTTCTCTATTCGTGTGCCCACCATCAATGTTTCTTTCGTAGATCTCTCCTTCATCGCCAAACGCGACACCACGGTGGATGAAGTCAATGCCATCATGCGCGCAGCCAGCAATGGTGCCTTGAAAAACGTACTTGGCTACAACGAAGCCCCGCTGGTTTCCAGCGACTTCAATCACGACAGCCACAGCTCTGTCTTTGATGCCACTTGCACCAAAGTCTCTGGTCGTCTGGTCAAAGTCTGTAGCTGGTATGACAACGAATGGGGATTCTCGAATCGTATGCTCGACACGACGGTGGCGTTGATGTCAGCGCGCTAAGCATCGCTATTGCCCCGTTCGTTGTGAGGCTAAGCAATGAAGTTGGGGCTGATGCCATAACAACAGCCTTATCCAACTCCCCCCGTTCGGCCTGAGTCCGTCGAAGGCCAAGGGCCAAGCATAGCTAAAACTCCGCGTCTCGAATGGTCAGTCATGAGCCACACCGATTGGCTCAACGCGAAGATTGCCCTTGAATCAGCTAAAGAGGACTGCCCATTCATTGTGATTGCAGTGCGGTGTAGGCTGAGCAGCGGAGCTGGGGCTCAAGCCGCATTGAGTGTGGTTTTAGCAATAGGATGTTGTTTTTTATAACTGATACGGCACCCTCATGCCAACTTTGTCAATTGGAATATCGTTGGTGTTGCGAGCGAGTTATCACTGACGCAGATTTTGGACGCGCCTCTGTCAGCAGTGGAGGCCGCCAAGCGCACGCAGGTGGCCGCGCAACTAGCGCGGCGTTACTCATCAAATCCTTATTACAGCGCGAAAGCGGCGAGCGACCCCGATTATTGGCACAAGCTTATGAGCACCCAGCCTCTGTCTACGACGCGGTGAGGCTGGGGGCTTTGTTTTGAAAATAATGGGATTGGTAGGACGTGTAGGACTTGAACCTACGACCAAAGGATTATGAGTCCTCTGCTCTAACCAACTGAGCTAACGTCCCGTGAGTGGATACAGAGCCGAGATTGTAGCGGCTCTTTTTATTAAACCTCTTCAGCCCCGGGGTGGAAGCTCTTCAGACGCTCAGAGCGTGAGGGGTGGCGCAATTTGCGAATGGCCTTGGCCTCGATCTGGCGGATGCGTTCACGGGTGACATCAAATTGTTTGCCCACTTCTTCGAGCGTGTGGTCGGTATTCATTTCGATGCCAAAACGCATGCGCAGAACCTTGGCTTCGCGCGGCGTCAAGGTGTCGAGAATCTCTTTGCAGACATCTCGTAAAGACGCATGCACGGCGGCCTCGGCAGGGGCCACGGTGATTTGGTCTTCGATGAAATCACCCAAATGCGAGTCATCATCATCGCCAATGGGAGTTTCCATGGAGATAGGCTCTTTGCTGATCTTCAAGATCTTGCGCACCTTGTCTTCGGGCATTTCCATTTTCTCTGCCAGCACCGAGGGATCAGGCTCTATGCCGGTTTCCTGCAACATCTGTCGTGACAGACGATTGATCTTGTTGATGGTCTCGATCATGTGCACGGGGATGCGGATGGTGCGGGCTTGATCGGCGATTGAGCGGGTAATGGCTTGCCGTATCCACCAGGTGGCGTAGGTGGAGAATTTATAGCCACGGCGGTATTCAAACTTATCCACGGCCTTCATGAGGCCGATATTGCCTTCTTGAATAAGGTCGAGAAACTGCAGGCCACGATTGGTGTATTTTTTGGCGATGGAGATGACCAAACGCAGGTTGGCTTCGATCATTTCGCGCTTGGCACTGCGGGTGCGCTGCTCGCCAAACAGCATTTGCTTGGAGATGTCCTTCATCTCCTTGATGGGCACCATGACTTTGTTTTGCTGGGCGAGCAGTTTTTGTTGCTCTTCCACGATGGCTATGCGGTACTTGCCCATGACTTCGCTGTACGGTTTTTTGGCCGAAATTTCGCGGTCAATCCAGTGCATATCGACTTGCTTGTCTGGGAACACTTTCAAAAAGTGATCGCGTGGCATTTCGCCCTTGACCACGATGAGGTCCTGTAGTTTGCGCTCCAGTTTTTTGATGTTCTCCACTTCATTGCGCACCATATTGCAGAACAGGTCTACCTGTTTGGCCGTGAAGCGTATGCCCATCATCTCGTCGCTGATTTTCTTTTGCGCTTTTACGTAGAGGTCTGATTTGTACTCACCCTTTTCGGTGAGTTGCTGCATTTTGACAAACTGTTTGCGGATGGCTGCAAACTTGAGCATGGCCGCAGCCTTGAGCTTTTCAAGGTTTTCTGCGGCAATCGCAGCACCGCCATCGTCCTCTTCTTCAGAGAGTTCTTCTTCTTCGGCGGGCTCTTCTTCAGCTGCATTTTCAGCGTCGATAAGGGCCTGAGCTTCAGCCTCAGCGTCAAGTTCGGGCAGGCCATCAACCAACTCTTCAATGCGCATATTGTCGGCTTCGACCTTGGCAGCCAAATGCAGGACATGGTCAATGGTCATCGGGCAGGCAGAGATGGCGAGCACCATCTGGCGCAGTCCGTCTTCGATGCGTTTGGCAATTTCGATCTCACCATCACGCGTGAGCAGTTGCACCGTGCCCATTTCGCGCATGTACATGCGCACCGGATCGGTGGTGCGACCAAACTCGGAGTCAAGGGTGTTTAAGGCATGCTCGGCTTCTTCCGCCACATCCTCGTCGGTGACCGTAGGGGCGGACTCTTGAATGAGCAGGGCCTCAGCATCGGGCGCATCTTCAAAGACCTGAATGCCCATGTCGTTGATGATGGTGATGACGCTGTCGATCTGCTCTGCTTCTACCAAGCCTTCAGGCAAATGGTCGTTGATCTCGGCATAGGTGAGATAGCCACGCTCTTTACCCAAGGTGATGAGGGTTTTCAGGCGATTGCGGCGTGTTTCTAGATCTTCCATTGGCAGGTTCTTGAAGTGGTCAAGTAACTTGCTTTCTTTCTTGTCTTTTTTCTTCTTGCCATCCGGGCCCACGTCACGCGCTGGACGGCCGGGACGGCCGCGACTCTGCCTGGGTTCGGCATCAAGATCGGCGGGGTTGAACACGAATTTAGGGGTGTTCATAGTGAGTTTTTTGGGCTCGGGGGCGGGGCTTGGCACGGTCGATACTGCTGGTGCGGCTGGTGCGGCCTTGGGCGTGGCCGCGGTGTTGGGTTTGGCTTTGGCTTGTTTGTCTTTGTTGATGGGGCTTGGGGTAGGGCTGGATTTGCTGTGGCTGGATTTATTGTTTGATGGTGATGGCATGGGGCTAGGTTTTGCGGCTTTGCTGCCAAGTTTGGTCTCAAGCGGTTTTTTGGCAGGCGTTACTGCAGCCTTGGCGGTCTTGGTCTTGCTTGTGGCATGACTGACAACCGTGTTGCTGGCAGCTTTGAGTGCAGGTTTGGCGCTTGCTTTTTTTGCGACCGTCTTTACAGCGGATTTGGTGCTTGCTTTGGAGACTGGTTTGGCAGCAGCATTTTTGGTGGTGCCTGCCTTGCTGGCCGTTTTTGGGGGCTTGGCAGGGGCAGCTTTACTGGTGGTGGGGGCTTTGGCCTTGGCTTTGCTCGTGCTGCTTGCGGCCTTGGCAGTGACAGATTTTTTGGCGGCAGGTTTGCTGGCTACTTTGCTGCTGCCCGCTTTAGTGGCTGGGGCAGTAGTTTTGGCCGTCGCTTTGGTCGTCGATTTGGTCGTCGCTACGGCCGTTGTTTTGCCAGTGGTTTTGGCGTTGCTTTTTTTGATCTGCGTGCCAGCGGCTTTGACTTTGCTCAGCGCTTTCTCTTTTTGAGGGCTGGTTTTGGTGTTTTTTCCGGCGGCCATGTGAAGTCCTTGAGTTCCGTAAAACAGTGCCGTGTCAGCGGGTTGGTGGCCCTGACTTATCCAGCATGTTGGGGTAATAAGCAACGCAAAAAATTGCGGTCAACTTGCTATTTTATCCAAAATGGCGCTAAAGCCCTAATTTTCAAGCGTGCCAGCGCTGTTGCGTTTATGCGAAAACAGGCGTTCAAACAATGCCGTATCTACCTGACCCTGCGCCAGTTGTTGTTCGTACAGGGCGCGGTCTTGCTGCAGCAGCAGTTGCTTGCAGGCGGCGGTCCACTTGCTTTCAAGCTCAGCCTTGTCGAGCTCGTGGTCTATGTCGCGCAACTCTATTTCACTTAAGGCCTCATGTATTGCGGGGTCCAGCAGGGCGCGCACAGCAGCAGCGTGTTTAGGAATTTCACTGGCATGGTGAATAGAGGACAGCACCTGTTTGAGCAAGAGCGCATCGGTGGACAGTTCTTGCACTTTTTCGGGCTCAAATTTCACCGCCAGCAAGGGGTCTTGCAGCAGCATTTGCAGCATCTGTGCGGGCAAGCTCAGCACGGTGCGTGGCTGGTTGCGCACCCGCCCCAATATGGGTGGGCGGCGTCTTGCCTGCGTTTGGCTGGCCGGTATATTGCTGGTGTCGAAATACGGCGCGTCATTTGCCTGAGCGTGATCGACCTCGACGGCAGATCGTGAGGCTGCGACTTGCATACTGCTGACGGGGGTGATGGGGGGCAGGTCTTGCTGCAGTAGTTCTTCGGGTAAACCGCTGGCCTGCGCCACTTCGCTGACCAAGGCCGCGCGTAAAAGGGGGGCATTCAAGCTCTCTAAATAAGGCTTGGCAGCGGCGGCAAACGCCGCTTTTTGCTCCACGGTGTGCAGGGGCTCCCCCTCTGGGGACACTTGCTTGAGCAGGGTGCGCAGCCAATACTGCGACAAGGTATCGGCCTCACGCAGCGCGGCCTCAAAGGCCACCAGCCCATGCTCGCGTAAGTAGCTGTCGGGGTCATGCTCTTGCGGTAAAAATAAAAAACGCACCTGCTTGCCATCTTGCAAATGCGCAAAGGCGTTTTCTAGGGCACGCCAGGCCGCTCTTTGTCCGGCCTTGTCACCATCAAAACTAAACACCACCTCATCAGCCAAGCGAAACAGACGGGTGATGTGCTGCTCGGTGGTGGCGGTGCCGAGTGTGGCCACCACGTTTTCTACCCCGTATTGATGCAGGGCCACCACGTCCATATACCCCTCAACAATGAGCACGCGGTTATGGGCACGGATGGCCTTTTGGGCCTGCCACAGACCATAAAGTTCACGACCTTTATGAAAAACGGGGGTCTCGGGCGAGTTCAGATACTTGG
>JBDKJU010000020.1:0-9252 GCA_039796435.1 Pseudomonadota bacterium
GTATCGAGTATGGCCTGTTGTGCCTGCACGCCGTAAGGAAAGCGTGACTCGTAATTTTCCAGCATCTTGATGGCTTTGGCAAAGTCTCCGAGATTGAGAGATTCCTTGGCTTCTTTGTAAAGTTTGTCTTGAGAAAACTGGCTGATGTCATCATCTTTACCGCCAAACCAACCACAGGCGGAGAGCAACAGGGCTAGGGCCGCAAAAGTACAAATACGCTTCAACATGAAAGCTCGCTAAACTGGAAGAAAAGTGAAGTTTAATTGATGACCTCTGTGCACCTTAGTTCCGACACCGAAGCAGCAGAAATAATGGAGGGACAAGTTGCGCACAGCGACATTGGGCAGCGCGTAGATGTGGCGCTGTCGCGCTTGTTTCCAGAGTTTTCGCGCAGCAAACTCGCAGAGCTGTTGAAGTCGGGAGACTTAACTGTCGATGGCGCTAGTCCGCGTCCGAGCAGCAAGGTTAGGGGGGGAGAACACGTGGTGTTTGCCTTGCCTGAGTGTGATGGCGAGGGGGCCTACGTGGCTGAAAATATCCCGCTTGATATTGTGTTTGAAGACGATGAAATGTTGGTGTTGAACAAGCCGGCGGGGCTGGTGGTGCACCCCGGGGCGGGCAACTGGCGTGGAACTTTATTGAACGGGCTGCTGCATTATTTTCCCAAGTCAGTGGATTTGCCTCGTGCAGGCATAGTGCATCGTTTAGACAAAGACACCACGGGTCTTATGGTGGTGGCCAAGAGCATGACGGCGCAGACGGATTTGGTGCGCCAGTTACAGGCCCGCACGGTGCACAGAGAGTACCTTGCGGTGGTGTTTGGGCACCCAATAGACCAAAGGATTGCCGTCGACATCGGCCGTGACAGCGTGCACCGCACCAAGATGGCAGTGCGCACATCGGGTGGCAAACCTGCGGCCACGCAGGTCACCGTGGTGCAGAAATTTGCGAGTGCCAGTTTGTTGCGCTGTGTATTGGAGACAGGCAGAACCCACCAGATTCGGGTGCACTTGAGCCATATCGGACACCCCTTGCTGGGAGATGCTACTTATTGCCCGCCGCGTTTGCTTGAGCGCCTGCCGTTTACGCGTCAGGCCTTGCATGCATGTGCCCTGTTTTTGCAGCATCCACGGACACGAGAGGATTTGCAGTTTGCCTGCGAGGTGCCGCTAGACATGCAGCAGCTGTTGGAGCGTTTGCCATGAGCGCGATAATTCACCCCTTATATTTCGGCCAAACAGCCAACATCAGAGCTTACCTCAGCACCAGGCTAGGAGGGGTCAGTGCCGAGCCGTATGCGCAGTTAAATTTGGGTGAGCATGTGGGAGATGACGCGCGCGCCGTGGCCCATAATCGTCAGCAAATTGCCAGCGCTATGGCTTGTCCCATCGCTTGGTTGCAGCAGGTGCATGGCAATCGCGTGGTGCATGCCAGCACCAACTCTAGGCCGCCAGAGGCTGATGCGCACACCACCATGCAAACAGGCTTGGCTTTGGCCATCATGGTGGCTGACTGTTTGCCGGTCTTGTTTGCCAGTGGAGATGGGCAGCAAATTGCCGCGGCGCACGCTGGCTGGCGAGGTCTGGCTGCGGGGGTGCTGGAAAATACCCTGCAAGCACTGCAAGGCAAGGGCGCGAACGCTGCTGTGCGTGTGTATCTTGGCCCTTGTATTGGCCCTGACAGTTTTGAGGTAGGAGAAGATGTGCGCATGGCTTTTCCGGTGGATGGGCAGTGTTTCGTGGCACTCCCTACATCGGGAAAATATCTGGCGGATTTGCCGGGGCTCGCCAAAGCTCGGCTTTTAAGGGCGGGTATTCAAGCAGCGCACATCACCCAGGATCGGCGTTGCACCGTGCAGGAACAGGTGTTTTTCTCGCATCGCCGTGAGCGTGTGACCGGGCGTCAGGCGGTTTTTATAGTGAAGGATTTCTCATGATTTGTGTTTTAGAAAAAACCCATGACCCGGCCGTGCGGATTTTGCGTTTGAATGATCCGGGCAGCTTGAATGCTTTGTCGCAGCGCATGCTGGCAGAGATGAGCACACACTTAAGCGCCTTGGCGCATGACACTCTGTGTAAAGTGATCGTGCTGGCGGCACAGGGCAAGGCCTTTTCTGCTGGGCATCATCTGGGGCAGATGATGCAAGACTCCAGCGAGGAGACAGTTGCCGAATTATTTGCCACGTGCAGTGCCTTGATGTTGCAGATTCAGGCACAGCCACAAATTATCATCGCGCAAGTTCAGGGGGTGGCCACGGCGGCGGGCTGTCAGCTGGTGGCCATGTGTGATTTGGCAGTGGCGGCGGAAACTGCCCGCTTTGGCACCACTGGGGTCAATTTGGGTTTGTTTTGTGCCACGCCTGCGGTCGCGCTCTCACGTAATGTGGGACGTAAGGCCGCTATGCAGATGTTGGTGACTGGCGAATTCATCAGTGCCGAGCAGGCTTTGCAATTCGGACTGGTCAATCAGGTGGTTCGTGACTCAGATTTGGAGGAGGCAAGCCAGAAGCTCGCCACTGTCATTGCCCAAAAAGACCAAGAGGCACTTGCCATGGGCAAGCGCCTCTTTTATCAACAGCTGGAGACTGCTTTGCCAGAGGCCTATCGCTTGGCAGGGTCAGTCATGGCCTGCAATTTGCAAACCCAAGGGGCGCAAACAGGCATAAGGCGTTTTTTGAAAATTTAGACAGTCACTTGACGCCGCAATAAAGCCACGGCAAAGCCCAATAGCAGCAGGCTAGAGGGCAGCGGTACGTTGGCGTTATTCACTTCAACCAGATTGCTGCTTTGTGCGGAGATCTCCCCTGTCACCCCGGCAAAGGTGATTTTGCCATCGGCGTTGACGAAGGAGTTAGGCCCTAAACCTGCGGCATACGTATTACCTGAAAGGCTCATGAACATGATGCCCTCTACATAGCCATTGGTTTCATCACCTATGTAAGGAGATCCGACATTCCAAACCAAAATGAATAAGTCGCCTAAACCGAAAGTGAGATTGGGGATTATCGCGCCACCTGTGTAAGAAGCTGTGATGGCCGTGACTTCACCGGGGAGAAAAAAGCTAGCGTAGACAATTTGACCATCATTATCTAAATCGCTGGCAGTGAAAGTGCCTGTCAAAGTGCCACCATCGCTAAAGCCTGTTTGAGTAAAGGTGTATACGTCAGCCTGTGCAAGGCTAACTAAACTTGTTAGCACTAAAAAGCAAAACTTTTTCAGTAGGCACATAATGATTCAGTCAGGAATTAATAGTGTGAGAAGTGTAATCGAATATTGGTGTGCTGGGTGAAGTTTTATAGTTATATTTATGACATATTTTAATGTTAGGAAACTTTACACACCAATAGATGTTTGTTGTTGCTGTAAAAAATGCTGGAACATATTTATTTTGCATATATGAAAAATAAAATTAACTTTTTTTGGTTTTTAAATATCTTAACGGTAATTTTATTGATGCAATGCCGCTTTGCGTGAATTCACAGCCTAAGCAGTAAGTCAAAAAAGTCATGATTGCTGGCGGTAAAAGTGTTTTTGCAGAGCGCGGCGCTGGGCTGCGGTCATGTCGATTTTCTTAACCTTGAGATGAGGTCTCTGAGCAAACTGACCTGGGCGCCCACATCCGGGCAGGATCGTTCGATGCGCAGCTTGTCTTGGCCCGCAAAACGATACCGGCCGTCATTTTGGATAATCTTGATCAAAGTGAGTGGTTCAAAAGCGGGTTTTTTACTGAAATGGATAATGCTGCGCTCGGCCGCTGAGTCAATTTTGACGATGCCAATATCATGGGCGTGAATGCGCAACTCGTGCGCGCCGATGAGCGCGGTGACGGCAGTCAAAGGTTTGCCAAAACGATCGATAATTTCTTCGCGGATCAGGTCAAGCGCATCAAGGCTTTGGCAGGAGGCCAGACGTTTGTACAGCACCAGCCGTTCGTGCACATCGGGGCAATATTCATTAGGCAGGAGTGCGGGGGTATGCAGATTGACCTCGGTGACCACCCCCAGAGGCTCGTTCATGTCTGGTTCTTTACCGGCTTTTAGAGACTTGACCGCATGGTTGAGCATGTCGGTGTACAGCTGAAAGCCCACGGTTTGCATTTGTCCACTTTGCTTGTCGCCCAGCACTTCACCTGCTCCGCGAATTTCAAGGTCGTGCATGGCCAAAAAGAAGCCAGAGCCTAACTCTTCCAGCTGGGTGATGGCCTCTAGGCGTTTTTTGGCGTTGGGGGTGAGGGCCTCTTTGGGGGGGGTGAGCAAGTAGGCGTAGGCTTGGTGGTGCGAGCGGCCCACCCGGCCACGCAACTGATGCAGTTGGGCCAGGCCGAAGCGGTCAGCACGATTGATGAGGATGGTGTTGGCGTTGGCCACGTCAATGCCGGTCTCGATGATGGTGGAGCACAGCAAAATCTGAAAACGGGCATGATAAAAATCCCGCATCACCGCCTCGAGTTCGCGCTCACCCATTTGTCCGTGGCCAATCCTGATGCTGGCTTCGGGCAAGATATTTTGCAGGCGTTCCTGCATGTTCAATATGCTGTCGATTTCGTTGTGCAGAAAATAAACTTGCCCACCACGTTTGATTTCGCGTAAGCAGGCTTCGCGGATGATGCCGTCACTCATTGGGGCGAGAAAAGTCTTAATTGCCAGGCGTTTTTCTGGGGCAGTGGCAATGACGGAGAAATCACGCAAGCCTTCCATGCTCATGGCCAGGGAGCGGGGAATGGGGGTGGCAGTCAAGGTGAGCACGTCCACGGAGGCGCGCAGTTTTTTTAATTGCTCTTTTTGTCTGACACCAAAGCGGTGTTCTTCGTCGATGATGACGAGGCCCAGACGTTTGAATTGGACACTGTCCTGAATGAGTTTGTGTGTGCCTATCACAAGGTCTATGCTGCCGTCAGCAAGTCCATCAACGGCTTTGCTGATTTCTTTGGCGCTGCGAAAACGCGAGAGTTCGGCAATATTGAGCGGCCATTGCGCCAGACGGTTTTTGAAATTTTCGTAGTGTTGTTCGGCCAGCAAGGTGGTGGGGACGAGCAGCGCCACCTGGCGACCATCCATGAGCGCTATGAAGGCGGCGCGCATGGCCACTTCGGTTTTGCCAAAACCAACGTCTCCGCACACCAGTCTGTCCATAGGTTTGGCAGAGAGCAGGTCTTGCATGACGGCATGAATGGCCACCGCTTGGTCGGCGGTTTCTTCGTAGGCAAAGCCTTCGCAAAAAGCATCGTAATCGGCGGGGGTGAAGGCGAAAGCATGGCCTTGGCGTGCGGCTCGCTGGGCGTAGAGGTTTAATAACTCGGCAGCAGTATCGTGTGCTTGTTCAGCGGCTTTGCGTTTTTGCTTCTCCCAGGTGTCGTTGCCCAGACTGTGCAGTGGCGCGTGTTCGGGGTCGGCCCCTGAGTAGCGGCTGATTAGATGCAAGGAGTTGACTGGCACATACAGCTTGGTGTCATTGGCATAGGCAAGATGCAGGAACTCACTGTTACCATCACCAAGATCTAGCGAAATCAGGCCCATGTAGCGGCCGATGCCGTGTTGCTCGTGCACCACCGGATCGCCCACACGTACTTCAGAGAGGTCGCGCAACATGCCCTCGACCTGTGTTTCTTTGCCGCGTTTTTTGCTCGTCTTACGCACCGTACTCGGAAAGAGCTCGGTTTCGGTGATGAGAACAAAAGCTTGTTCAAGCCAGCAGAAACCTTGCTGCAGCGTGCCTTCAACCAGAAATGTCGACTGACCCGGGGCCACTTGCGCCAGCGCCTGAGCCAAATTGTCGCTTTGGTGCAAATGCAGACTGTGGCTGTGAAACAAGGTGTTGAGCGTGTCACGTCTGCCACTGGATTCGGCCATGACCACGACGGGTTTCTGTATGTCACGCAGCAGGGTTTTGAGGTTGGCGATGGGGTCATCTTGCCGGCGGTCTACTGCGGCATTGGGCGCTGCTTCGCTGATGCGGGGGCGGCCATCGTGAGTGTCGTCTGGGCTGTGAGGGGCGAGAGGAGCGTGGCGCAGACGGGCAAACTGTTTGAGCTCATGCAGTACTTGGTCTTTTTCCAAAAACAGCAAGGTCGGGGCCAGCAGGCTGCGACCCTGGTCGGTGTGGAGCAGTTGAAAGCGGGCTTGCGCATCTGCGTTAAAACGGCTTAAGGCATTGCCCAAGTCACCGTGTTCGACCAGGCAGGTATCTTTAGGCAGGTAGTCAAACAGTGTGTCTGTGCGCGCAAAAAAACAGGGCAAAAAATACTCGATTCCGCCGGGGGCTATGCCTTTGCTGACATCTTGGTATACAGGGTTTTTGGAAGGGTCTCCCTCGATCAGCTCACGGTAGCGCTGACGAAAAAACGTGCGTGCTTCTTCAGTCATGGGAAATTCGCGGGCAGGCAGCATGCGAATATGGGGCACGGCGTAGAGCGTGCGTTGCGTGTCCACATTGAAGGTTTTGATGCTGTCTACTTCGTCATCAAACAAATCAATGCGGTAGGGCATGGCTGCCCCCATGGGAAACAGGTCGATGAGGCCACCACGAATGGCATATTCTCCGGCGGTCAGTACTGAGCTCACCGCGTGGTAGCCGGCGGTAATGAGTTGCGTGCGTAAAGCGTCAATGTTGAGTTTTTGCCCCACCGTGACGATAAAGGTGTGGGCAGCGTGAAAGTCGCGCGGTGCCAGGCGATGCGCAGCAGTGCTTGCCGAGACCAGAAGGACATCACACTCGCCGTGGCCGAGCTGATGGCAGGTGAGCAGGCGTTCCGAGATAAGATCGGGGTGGGGGGAGAAGTGATCGTAGGGTAGAGTTTCCCAGTCAGGCAGATAGGCAATAGTCAGGTTGAGCTCAAATGCCTCGGACAGGTGTCGCATTTCTTCGAGCAGGCGATTGGCTTCGCGTGCCTCGGCAGTGATGACGCACAGGTTTTTTTTGCTGGCCTTGAGCTCAGCCGCATACGCACAATAAACCCAGGCATCGCTCGCGCCCACCATGTGCCCCAGGCTTTGGTATTGTTGGTTTTGTGGGAGGGGAGGGAGGGTTGGGGTGTAACGTTGGAACAGCGAAGACATGGCGATATTGTAGAGAGATTGAGAAAAACAAATCCGCTAGACTTCGGTTTTAGGAGTAAAACATGCCCAAAGATTTTGATGCAATGGAAAACAGTAATCAAAGCCTGAACCCCAATATTCATGAGGTTTCGGCTCTGCGTCGCGCACTGCTAAAGACTGGGGCGGTGCTGCCGATGCTGAGTTTGAGCGCTTGCGCCGGGCTTACTTTTTCAGGTGAAAAAAAACTGGGCTTCAAAGGCATTAGCGCCAGCGCAGCTGACCGCATTCGTGTGCCCGAGGGTTATGTGACGCAGGTGTTGGCCCCGTGGGGCGAGGCCGTGGGCATTGCCGGTAATATGCCCGCATTTAAAGAAGATGCCAGCAACAGCGCCGAGGAGCAGGCAGCACAAATGGGCATGCACCACGATGGCATGCATTTTTACCCACTCGAAAAAAATCGTGGTCTGCTAGTACAAAACCATGAGTATGTGGATGATGGACTTTTGCATCCTGATGGCATGGCCAACTGGAACCTGGACAAGGTGCGCAAATCGCAGGCGGCACATGGGCTAAGTGTCATAGAGATTGAGCAGAAAGGCGATCGCTGGCAGATGGTGCGGCCCTCGCGCTATGCCCGTCGGGTCACCGCAAACACTCCTCATCGTGTGGCCGGACCCGCAGCCGGGCATGCCCTGATGCGCACGGCCGCAGACCCTGAAGGCAAGACCATATTGGGCACCTTTAACAACTGCGCCAGTGGCATCACCCCTTGGGGGACTTACTTATCCGGGGAAGAAAATTTTCGTTTTTATTTTGCCAAAGAGGGCACCTTGACCCCGCATGAACAACGTTGGGGGTTGACCAAAAAAGCCTTTTTTGGCTGGGGACCCACTGATGCGCGTTTTGATGTGGATAAGAACCCAAATGAGTTCAATCGCTCAGGCTGGATCGTGGAGTTAGACCCCTATGATCCGACGAGCACGCCGGTCAAGCGCACCGCCATGGGACGTGCAGCGCATGAAGGGGCGACCGTTGCGCTCACCAAAGACAGGCGCGCCGTGGTGTACAGCGGCGAAGATGCGCGTTTCGAGTACATCTACAAGTTTGTCAGTCGTGACGCTGTGCGTGAGGGTGGGGCCAAAGCCAATGCCGATTTACTGGATCATGGTACTTTGTTCGTGGCGCGATTTGATGCCGATGGCACCGGGCGCTGGCTGCCTTTGACCCATGGGCAACATGGTCTTGATGCGGCCCGGGGGTTTGCAGATCAAGGCGAAGTGGTGATTAAGGCCCGTCAGGCCAGCGACCACCTAGGCGGAACCAAAATGGACCGACCTGAGTGGCTGGCCGTTGATGTCGACACGCTGACAGTTTTCTGCTCTCTGACCAACAACACCGCAAGAGGCGGCGCTGGGGTTCCTGGAGTTGACGCCGCCAATCCACGTGCGAAAAACAATATGGGATCGGTGATTCGCTGGCGTGAAAAGGGTGACTTGGATGCCACCACGTTCACCTGGGATCATCTTGTTCTTGCCGGTGACCCGGCAAATAGCCGTGCCGAGGCCAAAGGCAATATCAAAGGCGATGTCTTCCCCTGTCCTGATGGCTTGTGCTTTGACAAACGTGGGGTGTTGTGGATACAGACGGATGCCTTTGCCTCAGAGTTGAACAAGGGGGAGTTTGTCAATATGGGCAACAATCAGATGCTGGCTTGTGATCCAACAAGCGGAGAGATACGTCGCTTCTTGACCGGACCGGTCAACTGCGAAATCACCGGGGCAACTTTCTCAGCGGACGGCTGCACCATGTTCATCAATGTACAGCATCCCGGTGAAACGCCCGCGGAGCGCAGTGACCCCAAGGCACCGGATCGTTATTCCACCTGGCCGCACGGGGTAAAAGGGCAGAGACCCCGCTCAGCGACCGTGGTGATTCGCAAAACTGATGGTGGCCTGATCGGCACTTGATGATTGATGATTGATAATTGATACCTGACGCCTGATGAAAGTAGTTGCACAAAGAGTCACTCATGCACGGGTGCAAGTCGATGCGCAAACAGTGGCAGAGATACAACATGGCTTGCTGCTGCTCGTGGGCATCGGCCCAAACACCACCGAAGCGACGCTGGTGAAGGCCGTGCAGAAAATCATCAAGTGCCGTATTTTTGCCGACGCAGCCGGTCTGATGAATCTCTCGGTCCTGGATGTTGGTGGTGATGT
>JBDKJU010000021.1:0-2648 GCA_039796435.1 Pseudomonadota bacterium
CATTTTCCGGTCGGGTCTTTTTGCATCATTGAGTCAATGACTGATTTAAACACCGCCATTGCCAAGGCCGATTACACCCCCGGTATTTTGAAAACAGCCCGTGGTGGATATGATGGTCTGGGACAGGTGCTGGTGTGGACGGCTGAGGAGTTGGTGGACGCCTGGTCCAAGCTTGGGCAAGTGCCTTGTGTGTTGGAGCGTAAGCTCACTTTGGAGAGTGAGTTGTCGGTGCTGGTGGCGCGCGGACAAGATGGGGCAGTGGCGGCGTGGCCGGTACAGGAAAATCAGCACTGCAATGGTATTTTGGATGTGTCGATCGTGCCTGCGCGGCAGTCACCTGAACTCATCTCACAGGCCGTGGCAGAGGCAGAGCGCTTGCTCTGCCTGCTTGATTATGTAGGGGTAATGGCGGTGGAGTTTTTTGTGCATCGTACGCCCAATGGCGCACTTGAAATAGCGCTGAACGAAATTGCACCGCGTCCGCACAACAGTGGACATTACAGCATAGAGGCATGCCAGACCTCGCAATTTGAACAACAGGTGCGTACTTTGTGCGGCCTGCCTTTGGGTAATACTTTGCAACACGCGCCGGCGGTAATGGTGAATTTATTGGGCGATATCTGGTTGAAACAGGAGCCTGACTTTCACGCTTGTTTGAGTATTGACGGCGTGAAGTTGCATTTGTATGGCAAATCAGAAGCGCGGGCTGGTCGCAAGATGGGCCACATCACTTGTCTGGGCACTACGGTAGAAGAGGCCTTAGACAAAGCGATGCGGGTGAAGAAAATTTTGCATATTGCAAGCAAGGCAGACAATTGAAACAAGCTTTAGGATGATGGATTGATGATGGATCAAGGCAGACCACGGCGACAGGATTTTCATTTTTTTCATTCTTTGCGCGTGCGTTGGGCAGAGGTGGATATTCAAAAAATTGTGTTCAATGCCCATTATTTGATGTATGCCGATGTTGCCTTTACCGAGTATTGGCGCATGACTGGCCTGACCCCACCGTTAGAGCAACATCAAGTAGAAGGTGGGGAGTTGTTTGTGCGGCAAACCAGCATTGACTACTACGACAGCGCGGTGTTTGATGATGAGCTTGAGATTGGCGTGCGTTGCTTGCGTATGGGGCGTTCAAGCTTGCAGTTTCAGGTGGCGATGTTCCGAAAAGGCAGTGACAGTTTGCTCAACGCAGTTCAGTTACTTTATGTGTATGCCGCGCCGGCTTCGGTCACCGCTCCGGCCAAAAGCCGCAGTTTGCCAGAAGCCTGGCGAGATCGTTTGGCGCAAATAGAGGGCATTGCTAAGCAGTCTTGATTGCGTCAAGCAAAGACTGTATTTTTTCAATTTCTGGCACCCCGAGCAATAAATAATGCCCTTTGCTGTCCTCATAAATCAGGACCTCTAAGGCAATCACACTGACGAAGGCAGATTTGCCATTGCGTAAAACAAAATGTCCGCTGTGGTAGCCGGGAAATGAAAATGCGCGCCGCCGCCGTTTCCACGCGTAGTCATTTAACATCATCAGATTGACCGGGGCATCGCATACTTTTTTAAGCTCTTTTAGAAGGTAGGTTTTTTTATAAAAACTGCTGCGCACAGTGAGTTCTGTGGCCGATATGCTCAGCCAATTGTGGCGCATGCAGGCAACGAGCCCGCTGGCCAGCAGCACTAATAAAGCAAGGCCGAGCCAGAAGCCTTTACTGGTAAACGCGCTGTTGTTTGCCCAGGACAGCAGCAGCAACATAATGCCAGGCAAGCCTGCCAGTACAAAAAAAATCAGGCCCTGAGTCAAGGCTGAAGGTTGGTAGTTAAACTTCGTCATCGTGACATTTTATTGAGAGGAAGACAATGGCTAAAGTGGCAGTGGTGACGGGGGCAGGCTCGGGTGTGGGGCGCGCAGCAGCCTTGTCCTTATTGGCTGGCGGTTACTTAGTGGTGCTGGCGGGGCGGCGTATGGAGCCTTTGTTGGAGACGGTTTCTCTGGCTGGAGCAAATGATGACAATAGCTTGTGTGTGGTCGCGGATGTGAGTGACGAAGAGGCGGTAGATCGCTTGTTTGCAGCCGCGGTGATGCGCTTTGATCGCGTGGATGTTTTGTTTAATAATGCGGGTATCAATGTGCCCAGTGTGCCCTTGGCAGAACTCAGTCTGGCGAATTTTCAATCGGTGGTGGACGTGAATTTGGTCGGCATGTTTTTGTGCATGCGAGGGGCGTTTCGGGTGATGCAAAAACAATCTCCGCAAGGGGGGCGCATCATCAACAATGGTTCTATTTCGGCGTATGCACCGCGTCCGAATTCATACTCCTACACCTCAACCAAACATGCGGTCACCGGGCTGACCAAGACCGGCTCGTTAGAGGGCAGGCAATACAACATCGCAGTGGGCCAATTGGACATTGGCAATGCCGCCACGCCCATGGCGGCACGCATGGCCAAAGGGGTACCGCAGGCCAGTGGGGAGATTAAGGCAGAGCCTTTGATGGACGTGTCGTATGTGGGGGAGGCCGTGCGTCAAACCGCAGACCTTCCTCTCACTGTCAATATGCAATTCATGACCATTATGGCCACGGCCATGCCTTTTGTGGGGCGTGGCTAATTGCTCCCTTGGCGTCCCTTTGGCCCTCATCGCTCGGGTGGCTGGGT
>JBDKJU010000022.1:0-9039 GCA_039796435.1 Pseudomonadota bacterium
ATGTGAGCAAAAGCTATGGCGATCGCCTGCTCATCGACAAGTTCAGCATGAAAATTCCAGCCGGGGCGATCGTGGGCATCATCGGCCCGAACGGGGCGGGTAAGTCAACTTTGTTTCGCATGATCTCGGGCCGTGAACAACCGGACAGTGGCACCATAGAGCTGGGGCATACGGTGAAGCTGGCCTATGTTGACCAGACTCGTGATGCGCTGGAAAACGAGAAAAATGTTTGGGAGGCCCTCTCTGGCGGCAGTGACATCATGACCGTGGGGCGTTTTGAAATGCAGTCGCGCGCCTACATCGGTCGCTTCAATTTCAAAGGCAGTGACCAGCAAAAAATCGTGGGCAATTTATCAGGAGGTGAGCGCGGTCGTCTGCATTTGGCCAAGACCCTGATTGCTGGTGGTAATGTGTTGCTGCTTGACGAACCCTCCAATGATCTGGATGTGGAAACTCTGCGCGCGCTGGAAGATGCTTTGTTGGAGTTTGCAGGCTGTGTCTTGGTGATCAGTCATGACCGCTGGTTTTTGGATCGTATTGCTACGCACATCATCGCTTTTGAAGGTGATTCACAGGTGACCTTTTTTAATGGCAACTATCAGGAATATGAGGCCGACAAGAAAAAGCGTCTGGGTGAAGAGGGCATGCAGCCTAAGCGCTTACGATTTAAGGGATTGAAGTAATGCGTACCCAGGTGTGCATCATTGGCGCCGGGCCTGCGGGCTTGCTATTGGGTGCACGCCTGGCCAAAGCCGGGGTGGATGCAGTGATTCTCGAGCGCATGAGCGGTGACTATGTCTTGGGGCGTATTCGCGCCGGGGTGTTGGAGCAGACCACCACTGATCTATTGCGCGAGCTTGGTGTGCATGCGCGCTTGGATAAAGAAGGTATCCCCCACCAAGGTTTTTCCCTGTCCTTTAATAATCGCCTCTTGCGCATTGACATGCACAAGTTGACCGCAGGACAGCAAGTCACCGTCTATGGTCAGACCGAAGTCACACGCGACCTGATGCAACACAGATCGGCGCAAGGTTTGTTGACGGTGTACGAAGCCAGCGAGGTGGCTTTGCATGCACTGGACAGCAAAGCCCCTTATGTCACCTACAAGCAAGACGGGCGTGCACAACGCCTAGACGCAGATTTTATTTGTGGCTGTGATGGCTACCATGGGGTGTCGCGCAAAAGTATTCCTCGCGATCAGATTCGTGAATATGAAAAGATTTATCCGTTTGGCTGGCTGGGTGTTTTGGCGGATGTGCCGCCGGTAGCGCATGAGCTTATTTATGCCAACCATGCCCGTGGTTTCGCCTTGTGCAGTCAGCGCAGCCACACGCGCAGTCGCTACTACTTGCAGTGCGGGCTCGATGATAAAGTAGAAAACTGGCCGGATGAAATGTTTTGGCAAGAGTTGAAAAAGCGTTTGCCTGAAGACGTGGCTGCTCAGTTGGTTACTGGAGCATCGATAGAAAAAAGCATTGCGCCATTGCGCAGTTTTGTGAGTGAGCCCATGCGTTACGGGCGATTGTTTTTAGCCGGTGATGCTGCTCATATAGTACCCCCGACGGGGGCCAAGGGCTTGAATCTGGCGGCCAGTGACGTGCGCTATCTTTCTGATGCCTTGATCGCCTACTATCAGGGCCGACACCAAGAAATAGAGCACTATGCTGAACGCTGCCTGGCGCGGGTGTGGCGTGCCGTGCGCTTCTCCTGGTGGTTTACCAACCTCATGCATCAGTTCCCCGATGCCGACGCCATCAGCCACCCACTGCAATTGGCGGAGCTGGATTACTTGGCCAATTCTGAGGCAGCACAAAGAGTGTTGGCTGAAAATTACGTGGGTCTGCCTTTTGACTTTGGTGGCAACGGTTAAACTGCAATGAGTAGTTCGATTTATCTCAATAAAGGGAAATATGTCGTACGTACTCATGTTAGACAGCATTGGCACCCCTATTCGCTGGGCCGGCGTACATAAGGCCTTGGCCTATTACGCCAGCGGCAAGATTGTGACCGAGCTTGGCGAGCACCGCTTCGATTGCCTAGGAGGCAATATCAAGGCCACTGGCGCGCGTTCCAGCCTGTCGGCGAGCAGCATCGTGATGATACGTGGGCGCCACCAAATGCCACACACGGCCGATAAAGTCTCGCTCAACAAGCAAAGCCTGTTTACTCGTGATCGCCACGTTTGCGCTTATTGCGGTGCTCTATACAAAGACGATCATCTGACCATGGAGCACATACAACCCACGTCGCGTGCAGGGCGCACAAGTTGGATGAATGTGGTCACCGCCTGCCGTGGCTGCAATGTGCGCAAGGCCAATCGCACCCCGGAAGAGGCCAAAATGCCGCTGATTTATGCCCCTTATGTGCCCAATCGTTTTGAGGGTTTTATTTTGCGCAATCGCCGGATATTGACCGACCAGATGCAGTTTTTGTTGGCATCGGTGCCAAGACACAGCCGCCTGCTTTGAGTGTTCGAGGACGGTTGCAGCAAAAATGCCACATCGTGGCTGGGAGGCATGGCGCAAGCATTTCCACGTAGTGGAAACGACTTCCATTTTCTAATTATCTCGGTTATACTGCTAGACTAAGCTCTACTATCCAAGAGCAATAACCGGAGACCAATGTGGCCAACCCACTAGACCAGACCAAAGACACAGACCCAATCGAGACCAAAGAGTGGCTTGACGCGCTAAACAGCGTGATTGAATTTGAAGGGGCCGAGCGTGCCCACTACCTGCTGGAGGCCATGTTTGATCAAGCGCGGCGCAGCGGGGTCAACTCACCCTTTTCCCCCAATACTGCCTACCTCAACACCATCCCTACGCACTTAGAAGCAAAAAATCCGGGGGACGCTGAAATGGAGACGCGCATTCGTGCCTATGTGCGTTGGAATGCGGCCATGATGGTGTTGCGCGCCGGCAAAAAAGACCTAGAGCTGGGCGGGCACATCGCCTCCTTCGCCTCGGCCGCTACTTTGTATGATGTGGGCTTTAACCACTTTTTCCACACCGCTGCCGAGACCCACGGCGGCGATTTAATTTATGTGCAGGGGCACTCGGCGCCTGGCGTGTATGCGCGCGCTTATCTGCTTGATCGCCTGAGCACCGAGCAAATGGACATGTTCCGTCAGGAAGTCGACGGCAAGGGTCTGTCCTCCTACCCCCACCCTTGGCTGATGCCCGATTTTTGGCAATTGCCCACCGTGAGCATGGGCTTAGGCCCCTTGATGGGCATCTACCAAGCCCGCTTTTTAAAGTACCTTGACGACCGTGGCATGGCTAACACCAAGGGCCGCAAGGTTTGGGTGTTTTGTGGTGATGGCGAAATGGATGAGCCCGAAAGTTTGGGCGCCATCGCTATGGCTGCGCGTGAGAAGCTCGACAACCTTATTTTTGTGATTAACTGCAATTTGCAGCGCTTGGATGGCCCTGTGCGTGGCAACAGCAAAATCATTCAGGAACTGGAAGGTGATTTCCGTGGCTCTGGCTGGAATGTCATCAAATTGCTGTGGGGTGGCTACTGGGATGAGCTCTTGGCGCGCGACAAGGATGGGTGGCTGAAGCGCCGCATGGCCGAGGCAGTGGACGGCGAATATCAGAACTTCAAAGCCAAAGACGGCGCCTATGTGCGCGAACATTTTTTCGGCAAATACCCTGAGCTAAAAGCCATGGTGGCCCACATGAGTGACGATGACATCTGGCGCTTGAATCGTGGCGGACATGACCCACACAAAATTTACGCCGCCTATCACAGTGCCACCAACCACCAAGGGCAGCCCACGGTGATTCTCGCTAAGACCGTCAAAGGCTTTGGCATGGGGCATGCGGGCGAAGGGCTCAATATCGCGCATCAGGCCAAGAAGATGGATCTGGTGGCGATCAAAGGTTTGCGTGATCGTTTCGGTGTGCCGGTGAAAGACGAGGACTTGGAAAAACTGCCTTACTACAAGCCTGCCGCCGATACCCCTGAAATGAAGTATATGCATGAGCGTCGTGCAGCGCTGGGTGGTTACTATCCGCAGCGTCGGCAAAAGAGCTCGGTGACGCTGGAAGTCCCGCCACTTGCGGCTTTTCAGGCCCAACTCGACAGTTCGGGCGAGCGTGAGTTCTCCACCACCATGGCGGTGGTGCGCATACTCAACACCCTAGTCAAAGACAAGGGCATTGGCAAACATGTGGTGCCCATCGTGCCTGATGAGAGCCGCACCTTTGGCATGGAGGGAATGTTCCGTCAGTTAGGCATTTGGTCCAGCGTGGGGCAACTGTATGAGCCTGTCGATGCCGATCAGTTGATGTGGTACAAGGAATCGAAGACCGGTCAAATTTTGCAGGAGGGCATTAACGAGCCCGGAGCCATGAGCTCATGGATTGCAGCCGCCACTTCTTATTCGACCAATAACGTGCCGATGTTGCCGTTCTACATCTACTACTCCATGTTCGGCATACAACGTGTGGGTGATCTTTGTTGGGCGGCGGGCGACATGCGAGCGCGTGGTTTCTTAGTGGGCGGCACTGCGGGACGCACCACCTTGAATGGCGAAGGTCTGCAGCATGAAGACGGGCATTCGCACATCTGGTTTGCCTCAATTCCCAACTGCAAAACCTACGACCCGACCTTTCAATATGAACTGGCAGTGATCGTGCAACACGGCATGCAGCGCATGCTTGCCGAGCAACGTGATGAGTTCTATTACCTGACCGTGATGAACGAAAATTACCTGCACCCGGCCATGCCACAAGGGGCAGAGGCGGGCATTATCAAAGGCATGTATTTATTCCGCGCCGGTGGCGACAGCAAAGGCAAACGCGTGCAATTGCTGGGCTCGGGCACCATTTTTAATGAAGTGGTGGCAGCAGCAGAATTGTTGAAACAAGACTGGGGCGTAGAAGCGGATTTGTGGTCTTGCCCATCGTTCAATGAGCTACGCCGTGATGGCATTGATGCAGAGCGCTGGAACCTCATGCACCCAACCGACGAACCACGCCAGTCACACGTGGAGATCTGCCTGTCCGGTCATGCCGGACCAGTGGTGGCCGCCACCGACTACATGCGCACCTACGCCGATGGCATCCGTCCTTACGTCACTGCGGCAGGCCGCCGTTACAAGGTCTTGGGTACGGATGGTTTTGGTCGTTCGGACTCACGTGATAACTTGCGCCGCTTCTTTGAAGTGAACCGCCACTACGTGGTGGTGGCCGCATTGAAGGCATTGGCTGAAGACCGTGAAATACCCGCATCGGTCGTGGCAGACGCGATTGCCAAATACGGTCTTGATGTGAATAAACCCAACCCCGCCACGGTATAAGGACAATCATGACACAGCAATTATTGGTTCCTGACATTGGGGATTTCAGCGATATTCCCGTGATTGAAATTCTGGTCAAGGTGGGCGATCGGGTTGAAGTAGAACAATCACTGGTCACGCTTGAGTCTGACAAAGCCACCATGGAAGTGCCCGCCAGCCATGCGGGTGTGGTGACGGCCTTGCATGTCAAGTTAGGCGATAAAGTCAGTAAGGGCGCATTGGTAGTGAGTATTGATGCCTCCGCACAAGCCGCACCAGCACAAGTACAAGCCGCACCAGCACAAGCAGCGCCGGCAGCAGCAGTTGCCGCACCGGCTGCAGCAGTTGCTGCGCCTGCCACCCCTACACGGTCACCCGCGCCCGTACCTGCTGCGGCGCCGGCGCCTACTCAGTCCAGTGGCCCTGCCACCGCCGCAGCGCCACCACAGGGCAGTTTTGTGGCCGCGCATGCTTCGCCTTCGGTGCGCAAATTTGCCCGTGAGTTGGGCGTTGATCTGGCCTTGGTGAAAGGCAGTGCCGACAAAGGGCGTATCACCCAAGCCGATGTGCAGGCCTTTGTGAAACAGGCTCTGACGCAAGGCAGTACAGCGAAAAATACCGAAGGTGCAGGCTTGGGTTTACTGCCTTGGCCAAACCCAGACTTCAGCAAATTCGGGTCGTTCGAGAAAAAGCCGCTGCCCCGCATCAAGAAAATTTCTGGCGCTAACCTGCACCGCAACTGGGTGATGATTCCACATGTCACCAACTGCGATGAGGCCGATATCACCGAGCTCGAAGCCTTTCGTGTGTTGCTCAACAAAGAAAACGAGAAAAAAGGCATCAAGGTCACCATGCTGGCTTTTCTGATCAAGGCTTCGGTCATGGCCTTGAAAAAATTCCCCAATTTCAACACCTCTTTAATCGCAGAAGAGCTGGTGCACAAGCACTATTACCACATTGGTTTTGCAGCGGATACTCCCAATGGTTTGGTGGTGCCGGTGATACGAGATGCTGATAAAAAAGGCATTTTTGAGATCAGCAAGGAGATGGGTGAACTGGCTGGTCTGGCGCGTGAAGGCAAGTTAAAACCCGAGCAGATGCAGGGCGGCTGTTTCTCGATTTCTTCATTGGGTGGCATTGGTGGCACCACGTTCACCCCTATCATTAACGCCCCGGAAGTGGCCATCATGGGCGTGTGCAAAAGCGAGATCAAACCCAAGTGGGATGGCAGCGCTTTTCAGCCGCGCCTGATGTTGCCCCTGTCTCTGTCTTGGGACCACCGCGTGATAGACGGAGCAGAAGCCGCACGCTTCAATGTGTATTTTGCCAGTTTGCTTGCCGATTTTCGGCGCGCAGTGCTGTAAGGAGACGCGCAGATGAGCACAGAACTCAAAGTCCCCGATATTGGCGATTTCAGCAATATTCCGGTGATTGAAATTTTGGTTAAAGTAGGCGAGACTATTGCCCTTGAGCAAGCGCTGGTCACCTTGGAGTCAGACAAAGCCACCATGGAAGTGCCCGCCAGTCAGGCAGGCGTGGTGCGTGAGATCAAGGTCAAGTTGGGCGACAAAGTCAGCAAAGGCTCGGTGATTGCCGTGATCGAAGCATCGGCGGGGCAACAGGCAAGCGCCACTCAAGTAAGTGCCGCTCCGGCTACGCCAGTTCAAACCGCCAGCCCACCTGCAAATATGTCGGGGGCAGTATCAACATCCACCCTATCTCATCTCCTTGCGGATGCCGTCGATGTCGTGGTGATTGGCGCTGGACCCGGCGGATATTCCGCTGCATTTCGTGCCGCCGATCTCGGCCTTAAGGTGGCCTTGATCGAACGCTATCCTACCTTGGGTGGCGTGTGTTTGAACGTGGGCTGCATCCCCTCCAAGGCGCTTCTGCATGTGGCGGCCGTGATTGATGAAACCAAACACTTTGATGCCTTGGGAGTGAAGTTCGCTGCTCCTGAAATCCACCTCGATACTCTGCGTGCCCACAAGGACAAGGTCATCAGCAAGCTCACCGGCGGTCTTGCCGGTATGGCCAAGATGCGCAAGGTGCAGGTGCTGGTGGGGAGCGCCAGTTTTGCTGGCAGCCACAGTTTGACCATCAATAAAGCCGATGGCAGCACCGAAGGTTTACACTTTAAACACGCCATTATTGCTGCCGGATCAGAGGCAGTGCATCTGCCATTTCTGCCCAAGGATGAACGCATCGTTGATTCCACCGGCGCACTTAAGTTAAAGAGCGTCCCCAAGCGTATGCTCATCATCGGTGGTGGCATCATTGGCCTTGAAATGGGCACAGTGTATTCAGCTCTGGGCGCGCGATTGGATGTGGTGGAAATGTTGCCTGGACTTATGCCGGGCGCAGACCGTGATTTGGTGGCGGTGTGGAACAAGATGAACAAACACCGCTTCGACAACATCATGACGAACACCAAGACCGTGGCCGCCGAGGCCAAGGCCGATGGGGTGTGGGTGCGCTTTGAAGGCGAAGGCGCGCCCAAGGAGGCGCAGTGTTATGACTTGGTGTTGCAGGCAGTGGGCCGCACGCCCAACGGCAAAAAATTGAATGCAGAAGCCGCTGGCGTTGCTGTTGGCGAGCGCGGCTTCATTGCCGTGGACGCGCAGATGCGCACCAATGTGCCTCATATATTCGCTATTGGCGACATTGTCGGACAACCCATGTTGGCGCATAAGGCTGTGCACGAGGCGCATGTGGCGGCAGAAGTCATTGCCGGCCACAAGGCTTATTTTGATGCGCGCCAAATTCCCTCGGTCGCCTATACCGACCCAGAGATTGCTTGGGCGGGCAAGACTGAAGAGCAGCTTAAGAGCGAGGGCATTGCCTACCGCAAGGGTCTCTTTCCTTGGGCCGCCAGTGGACGAGCCATTGCCAATGGCCGCGACGAGGGCTTTACCAAGTTACTGTTTGATCAGGCCTCTGGCCGCATCTTGGGCGGAGGCATAGTGGGCACCCACGCCGGTGATTTGGTGAGCGAGCTCTGTCTGGCCATAGAAATGGGGGCAGACAGCGTGGACATCGGCAAGACCATACACCCGCACCCCACCTTGGGGGAGAGTCTGGGCATGGCCGCCGAGGCCGCCGATGGGCATTGCACCGACTTACCACCGGCGAAAAAATAACACGCAGTTGCTCACCGCTGTTCATTGCAATTGCGGCTTGAGCAGAGCTCGTTGGTGTTAGGATGTGGGCAATGAATACTGCCCACATCACTTGCCCGCATTGCAAAAACAACATCACCCTGAGTGAAACCTTGGCCACCGAGGTGGATGAACAGGTAGCACAAAAACTCAACGTCCTACGCACCCAGTTGGTCGCCGAAGAAGGTCGCAAAGCCAAACTGGCGGCGGCGCAAGAGGTGGACAACAAGACACGTGAATTGGCCGAGTTGCAGGAACAATTCAACACCCAACATCGTAAACTGACAGAAGCACAAAACGTGCAGGCAGAGTTGCTCAAAAAGCAACGCCTACTGGATGATGAACGTCGTGAGCTGGAGTTGACGATACAGAAACGGGTGCAGGAAAACCTCGGGGTGATTCAACAAAAAGCCCGTCGCGATGCGGAAGAGGTGTTGAACTTAAAAGTGCTGGAACGCGAGCAAACCATAGCTTCCATGCAGCAGAAAATTGAAGAGCTGAAACAGAAAGCCGAACAAGGCTCGCAGCAATTGCAGGGTGAGGTGCAAGAGTTAGAACTAGAGGCTCTGTTGCGCGTCAAATTTCCCCACGACCTCA
>JBDKJU010000023.1:0-5184 GCA_039796435.1 Pseudomonadota bacterium
GGTCTCGGAACTTAACGGTCTGTATCGAGTCCGACTTGGCCCCTTTGCTTCGCGCGAAACCGCGCAAGAGGCAAGGTGGCGACTCCCACAGACTCTTGCCCATACCGCCACCTTGGTACGATAATTTATGCGCTTATTTTTTCTCTCATTGCTTTTACTTGGTGGCCATTTGCGGGCGCAGCTGGCGATTGAAATCATCGGTGTCGGCGCTAATCAACTGCCCATTGCCATTGTTCCTTTTGCAGGTGAAATGGCCTTTCCACTGGGCATTACCGGCATCATCGAAAATGATTTGAAACGCAGCGGTCTGTTTAAAAGCATAGAAGTCAAAGGTGCTCCGCGGCCATCTCGACCAGAGGAAGTGCTGGCAGCCGATTGGGTGCGACGCGGTGCGGAAACAGCCGTGGTCGGCAGCATGAGCCCGGCAGCCAATGGCAAGGTGGATGTGCGTTTTTACTTGGTTGATGTGGTGAAGCAACAGCAGTTGCTCGGCTTTGCTTACAGCGTCAGCACCCAGGAGTTTCGTGCATTGGCACATCGCATTGCCGATCTCATCTATGAAAAACTCACCGGCGACAAAGGCGTATTTGCCAGCAAGATCGCCTACATTTCCAAAGCCGGCCGTACTTATCGCCTGCATGTGGCCGATGCCGACGGGGACAACGCCCAGACCGTGCTCACCTCATCCGACCCCCTTATTTCGCCCGTTTGGTCACCCAATGGCAATGAGCTGGCCTTTGTCAGTTTTGAAACCCAGAAACCCGTCATCTACATTCAAAATTTGGCCACTGGGCAAAAACGCACCCTGACCCATTTTCGGGGCAGCAGCTCTGCGCCAGCTTGGTCGCCAGATGGGCGGCGTTTGGTGTTTGCCTCCAGCATGGATGGGCCTACCCAGCTTTACTTGATTCAGGCGGATGGCACTGGTCTGCGTCGTCTCAGCAGCTCTGGTGCCATTGACACCAACCCGGCTTTCATGCCCGATGGCAACAGTCTGCTGTTTACCTCTGACCGTGGCGGTTCGCCACAAATCTACCGCCTGAGTTTGCACAACAACGCAGTGGAGCGGCTCAGTTTTGATGGAGCCTACAACGCCGCAGCCAAACCCTCTCCCGATGGAAAAAGCTTTGTCTACATCCGTCGCGAGGGCAGTCGTGAAATGATCGCCATACAAGACTTTGCCACCCGCCAGACCCAGGTGTTGACCCAGGGACCTGTAGATGAGTCGCCGAGTTTTGCGCCCAATGGCAAGATGATTGTCTATGCCTCGGCGGGCGCTGGTCGGGGCATACTCTCCGCGGTGTCAAGTGATGGACGCATCAAACAAAACCTCTCCAGCCCGGGGGTCAATATCCGCGAGCCGGCCTGGGGTCCCATGACTCAGTAAGTCAATAAAATAATCGAATGTTTGGATAAGTGAATAAATGAATTGCTAGTAAGCTACCCTCCATTCACCTATTTTCATATTCCTTTATCCCTTCATTTGCTTGTTTGCTTGTTTGCACTTTACTCCTCCCCCCACACGTCATCACCACTCACATTCCGAGGCCGCTATGAAACCACTCTTACTTCTTGCCATTTTGGGCTTGTTTGCCGCCTGTTCCAGTAATCCTGAAGACACGCAAAAAGGCGCGGCGGTGGAAGACCGCACGGGAACCCAGGCCCTCTCGGGCAGTAATGCCGGCAGCCAAAGTAGCGCTCTGAGCGGCAGTAGCCTGCAAGGCAGTGCACTGAATAATGGCTCAGTCGGGACGAGCAGCAACAGCCTGTCTGGTAGCGCCGGCGGCAATGCGGCCATCGGCCAAGGACAATATGGCTTGAGCAGCGCTCTGCGCGATCCGGGCAATCTCTTGTCCAAGCGCAGTGTGTATTATGAATACGACAGCTTTTTGGTGCGTGATGAGTTCAAGGCCATAGTTGAAGCGCATGTGCGCTATCTGATGAGCAACCCGGCCGCGCGCCTGCGCCTAGAAGGCAACACCGATGAACGCGGCAGCCGTGAATACAACCTGGCGCTGGGGCAAAAACGTTCGGATGCACTTAAGCGCATGATGGTGCTCATGGGCGTGCCCGAGGCGCGCATTGACAGCGTGAGTTTTGGTGAAGAGCGCCCTCGTGTCGAAGGCGCCAGCGAAGGGGCCTATGCCCAAAACCGCCGCTCTGACATCGCTTACGTGGGTGAATGATGTTCAAGCACACAGCCTTGGTAATGGCCTTGGTGTGGGCCTTGCTGCCTGTGTTTGCCCAGGCAGGTTTGTTTGATGATGATGAGGCGCGCAAGCAGATTGCGCAAATGCGCCAGCAAAATGAACAGCAGATGCGTTTGCTCGACGCACGCCTGGCAGAGCTTGAAAACACCATGCGCAGCCGCAGTGTGGTGGATTTGTTCAATCAGGTGGAGCAAATCAAAAGCGAGGTGAGCAAGTTGCGCGGGCAGCAGGAAGTGCAGGCCAATGAACTTGAAAATGCGCAAAAACGGCAAAGAGACCTGTACATCGATGTGGACGGCCGCATGCGTAAGCTCGAGGCACAGAGCCAGCAATTGCTCGAACAAAACAAAGCTTTGCAGGAGCAACTCAAATCGCTTACGGCCGCATCGGCACCACCTTCTGCCTTGTCCCCATCTTCGGGGGTTGCGTCCAGCACGCCCACGCAAACAGCCCAGACGACCCCGCCTGGTCAGACGGCCACATTGCTCAGCACCAATAACCTGACCATCGCCTCGCAGCCAGTGCCAGCGCCGATTGATCTGGCCGCTGAACAGCGTGCTTATGATGCGGCCTTCAACGAATTTCGTCAGGGACGCTATACCGAAGCAGCAACAGGCTTTCTGACTTTTTTGAAAAACTACCCACGCTCAGCGCTAGCACCTTCGGCTCAGTATTGGGTGGGCAACTCTTTGTTTGGTCGTAAGGACTTTCGTGGCGCCATTCGCGAGCAGTCCATTTTGATCAACCAATACCCCGATGCCAGCAAGGTGCCGGATGCCATGTTGAACATCGCCTCTTCACATCGTGAATTGGGTGAAAGCAAAGAAGAGCGCCGCGTGCTTGAGGCCCTGATCGCCAAATACCCTACCACGGAAGCAGCCGCGCGCGCCAAACAGCGCTTGCGTTGAAACCGACGGCCACATTTGCCCAGCGCCTCATTGCCTGGCAAAAAAACCATGGTCGTCATGACCTGCCCTGGCAAGTGCGGGATCCTTATCGGGTGTGGCTGTCGGAGGTCATGTTGCAGCAGACCCAAGTGGCCACGGTGTTGCCTTATTATCAGCGTTTTTTAGTGCGCTTTCCTAGCCTGACTGACTTGGCCCGTGCCCGACAAGATGAGCTCATGCCGTATTGGGCAGGCTTGGGTTATTACGCTCGTGCACGCAATCTACACAAAGCCGCGCAACTCATTGCGCAACGAGGCTTCCCCACCGATCAACAAGGTCTGATGGCGCTCCCGGGCATTGGACGCTCCACAGCTGCCGCCATCGCGGTGTTTTGTTTTGAGGCACGCGCCGCTATCTGTGATGGCAATGTCAAGCGCGTGCTGGCACGGCATCAGGCATGCGCAGAGGCAGTGAATACCGTGCAAGGTGAGCGCGTGTGGTACAGCAAGGCCGAAGCGCTCTTGCCAAAACAAGACCTCGTGGCATACACCCAAGGGTTGATGGACTTGGGGGCCACGCTGTGCACGCGCACCCGACCACGCTGCTCACAGTGCCCCGTACAGAGTGACTGTGCGGCATACGCAAGCAAGCGGGTGGCAGAGTTTCCTGTTAAGCAGGCGAGGTTAAAAATCCAAACGCTGGATTTGCATTTTGCGCTGCTACGACAAGATGAGAAACTGGCATTAGTGACTCGGCCGCAGACAGGCATTTGGGCCGGCTTGCATTGCTTGCCCGAGTATCGGCAAGAGCATCAACAAGCGCGTGTGTCGTACAGCCACCCTGTCTTTCAACATCGTCTGACACATCGCTTGTTGCATATTCATGTGCACGAAGTGGCGGCAGACAGGCACAGTCTGGATGGCCCGGGCATGGTGTTTTTTCCCAGGGCAGAACTGCATACATTGGCATTGCCCACGCCGATCAAAACATTTCTACAAAACTTGAATTTACAATAGCAGCATGGCTGATTTACACACACTCAATACACAGGTGCAGTGGCTTTGTTTTGCACTGGCGTTTGTCTTCGCCTATCTGGCACAGGCGGGCAATTTTTGCACCATGGGGGCCATTGCCGATGTGGTCAATTTTGCTGACTGGACGCGTGCCCGTATGGTGGTGACCGCCATGGCCACTGCCATGTTGGCTACCTCGTTGCTGGCCGCCGCCGGGTGGGTCGATGTAAGTAAATCCATCTACCTGTCCAACAAACTTTTGTGGGCTTCACATCTTTTGGGCGGCCTGCTGTTTGGCTTTGGCATGGTGCTTGCCTCGGGTTGTGGCAGCAAAACCTTGTTGCGCATCGGTGGCGGCAGCTTGAAATCATTGGTGGCGTTTCTGGTCATGGGCCTGTTTGCTTATATGACTTTGAAAGGCATCTTCGCCGTGGCGCGCGTGGCCAGCCTAGATCAGTGGTTTGTGCAGCTCACGACCACACAAGACCTGCCTCATGTATTGAATCTGCCCTTGCTGCCCGTGGCAGGAGGCATTGCCTTACTCATGTTTGCCTTTGTGTTGAAGGACACCGCCTTTCGCCATAACCTACCTGCCCTGGCCACTGGCCTTGGCCTTGGTCTGGTGATTGCGGCCGTGTGGTGGCTTTCAGGAAAATTCGCCTACCTTGCCGAACACCCAGAGACCTTGGACATGGCCTTTGTGGGCAGCAGCAATAACCGTCCTGAAAGCTTCAGCTTCACCGCCCCGGCGGCACTGCTCCTGGACTATCTGATGTTGTTCAGCGACAAGAGCAAGGTCTTGAATATCAGCATCGTCTCTTGTCTGGGCATGTTGGCAGGTGCGGCAGCACAGGCAGTGATCAGCAAAAGTTTTCGCTGGGAAGGCTTTGCCAACACCGAAGACCTGGCCAATCATCTGGTGGGCGGGGCCTTGATGGGCATTGGCGGAGTGACCGCTTTGGGCTGCACCATTGGCCAGGGACTGTCAGGTTTCTCCACTCTTGCCCTTGGGGCGGTGCTCACGATTATTGGCTTGATCGTGGGGGCCGTGTTGGCGCTCAAATACCAGATGTG
>JBDKJU010000024.1:0-2942 GCA_039796435.1 Pseudomonadota bacterium
GGCCTATCACCCCGAGAGCATAGAGCGTCTGGTGGTGATCAATTCGCCGCACCCTTATTTGTTTGCCGGTGCCTTGGCCACTGATGCACCACAACAAGCAGCGTCGCAGTATATGCATTACTTGTGTGCACCGCAAGCCGAAGGGCTTTTGTCCGCCAATCAATTCAGCAAACTGGAGAGCTTTTTTGCTCACGGCGCCGCCTTGCTGCCGGCTTGGTTTGAGCGTGATTTTTATCATGCGGCTTGGTCACGCGAAGACCCACAATTTCCGGGGCATGCCTTGACCGGCGGCTTGAACTACTACCGCGTGTCGCCGTTAAAACCGCCAAAGACAGGAGATGTGCGGCCTCTGCCAACATGGGACAAGGCACGTTTCAAGGTCAAGGTGCCTACCCGGGTGATTTGGGGCATGGCTGACATAGCCTTACAGCCCGTGCTTTTGCAAGGCCTTGAAGAGTTCGTGCCAGACCTGCACATTCAGCCCATAGCCACAGCCGGTCATTGGCTCATTCATGAGCACGGTGAGGAGATCGCCCGTTTGATTCAATCGGCTCAATCGCACTCTCCCATAAAATAGCGTCTCAACAGCTCGGCAGCGCAAGGCTGTCACCTACGACGCGTGCATAAATTAGTCCTACATGGCCTTTCGGCTCTTTCACAATTCCGTCTTGACAAACTGGCTGCGCAGTACGCGCCGATTAGCTTTGATGAGGTCATCGCCACCTACCGCTATTACATCCTGCTCAAGGAGGAATTAAAACCTTCTGATGTGTTCAAACTAGAGGTGCTGTTGGAGGCCGAAGAGGAGGCAGATCAGTTCGAGTGGGAAGGAGAATTGAGCGAACGCATTGTGATTCCGCGCTTGGGCACTATCTCTCCTTGGTGCAGTAAGGCCACAGACATTGCTCATCATGCCGGTTTTGAGGGCGTTTTGCGTATTGAGCGCGCGGTGGTATTCACCTTTGCCGACAGCGTAAAAATCACGCGCAGTAAGAGCGATTGGCAGAAGGTGAACGCCTGCCTGTTTGACCGCATGACCGAAGATTTGGCGTTCAACAACGAAGAGGCTTTGCGCTTGTTTGCCCCACAGGCAAAGGGAGCGCTTGAAACTGTGCCGTTTATGCGTGAGGGCAGAGCCGCATTGGACAGCGCCAACAAGGTCTTGGGGCTGGCCTTGTCCGATGATGAGTTGGCCTATCTTGCTAAGGAGTATGCACACTTACAGCGTGACCCCACGGATGCTGAGCTCATGATGTTCGCACAGGCCAACTCCGAGCATTGTCGTCACAAAATATTTAATGCAGAGTGGACCATTGATGGTGTCAAACAGGAACGCACACTGTTTGACATGATTCGCCATACCCATCAGCAGACCCCACAGGGCACAGAAGTGGCTTACAGCGACAATGCCGCCGTGCTCACCGGTGGCGAGGCAGAGTGGCTTTATGCCAATGCGGAAGGCGAGTACCAGTTTCATCCTTTGATCGCGCACAGTGTCGCCAAGGTGGAAACCCATAACCATCCGACGGCCATTGCCGCATTTGCAGGTGCGTCTACTGGGGCGGGTGGTGAGATACGCGACGAAGGTGCGACAGGCAGGGGCTCTAAGCCCAAGGCAGGTTTGTCTGGTTTTACCACCTCGCATTTGCGTCTGCCCGGGATGACCCAACCTTGGGAAAAACCAGCCTCACGTCCTGGCCACATGCTCTCACCTTTGGCCATCATGACAGACGGCCCTCTGGGGGCAGCGGCGTTTAATAATGAATTTGGACGGCCAAATTTGCTGGGCTATTTCCGCACCTTTGAGCATGGTGAGTATGCCTACCATAAACCCATCATGATTGCCGGTGGTGTGGGCAGCATTGCGGCCGAGCAGACTCATAAGGAACTCTTAGAGGACGGCATGCTGCTCATTCAACTGGGCGGGCCGGGCATGCGTATCGGCCTGGGTGGGGGGGCTGCTTCGAGCATTGATGCGGGTGCGCAAGATCAGAAACTGGATTTTGATTCTGTGCAACGTGGCAACCCGGAAATGGAGCGCCGTGCGCAAGAGGTAATAGACCGTTGCTGGCAAATGGGGGCAGACAACCCCATCGTGTCGATTCACGATGTGGGGGCGGGTGGTCTCTCGAATGCCTTGCCCGAGCTGGTGCATGGCGGCGGCGTGGGCGGGCGTTTTGCACTGTCTGCTATCCCCTCTGACGAGCCATCGATGAGCCCTCGCGAGCTGTGGTGCAACGAGTCGCAGGAACGTTATGTATTGGCTATTCCCGCGTCACGTGAAGAGGCGTTCAAAGCCATTTGTGCCCGTGAGCGTTGCCCTTATGCAGTGCTTGGGGTGGCCACTCGCGCGCAAGATTTGCTGCTTGCCAGTCAGCCCATGCACACGGTGGACATGCCCTTATCGGTGCTCTTAGGCAAGATGCCACGTATGCACCGCATCGCGGAAACGGTCACTGCGCAGCCCACGACTTTTGAGGCCAGCAGACTTGATTGGCGTGAGGCGCTCTATCGTGTGTTGCAATTCCCTGCCGTTGCCGACAAGCGTTTTCTGATTCATATTGGTGACCGCAGTGTGGGCGGGCTTTGTGTGCGAGATCAGTTGGTGGGCCCGTGGCAGATTGCGGTGGCTGACTGTGCCGTGACTGCTCGTGACTTGCTCGGGTATGCAGGCGAGGTGATGAGCATGGGTGAAAAAAGCCCGCTCGCCGTATTAAACCCGGCGGCTGCGGGTCGCATGGCAGTGAGCGAAGCCCTGTTAAACATGGCGGCTGCGAGAGTGGATCAGCTTGAAGACGTGAAACTCTCGGCCAACTGGATGGCCGCTGCCGGAAAGCCGGGTCAGGAGGCTGCCTTATTTGCCACCGTGAAGGCCGTGGGCATGGAGTTTTGCCCCGCCTTGGGCGTGTCTATTCCGGTAGGAAAAGACTCTTTGTCCATGA
>JBDKJU010000025.1:0-5756 GCA_039796435.1 Pseudomonadota bacterium
TATTTAATGGATTAGGTGTACACACGCAAATCATCTATTACTTTGCCATCATTTGCTAGTGCGCCTGCGGGCATCGCTTCCACGGTGCTGGAGAGCTTGGTGATGTCACGTATGCTGGCCAGCAAACTTGCTTCAGCCACAGAGCCCTGGGCTTCAAATTGCAGATGCATGAGGTCGCGTTGCTCGGGATTGGTGATGATGAGACGGGCGCGGCTGATCTCGGGGTGGCGCGCGCAAATTTGGGCAATCTGGGCAGGATGTACAAACATGCCTTTGACCTTGGCGGTTTGGTCAGCGCGACCCATCCAGCCTTTGATGCGCGGGCCACTGCGACCACAGGCAGAGGGTTCTGCCAATAGCGCAGACAAATCGCCGGTGCCAAAACGCAGCAAAGGATAGTCGGCGTTCAAGGTGGTGACGACCACTTCGCCCACCTCGCCGGCAGGCACTGGGGTGTTGGTGCCCGGACGGACTATTTCGACGATGATGCCCTCATCGACAAACATGCCAGCCTGAACTTGGTGTGCACTCAGGGCTTCATACGCGATCAAGCCCACATCGGCAGTGGCATAGCACTGCAGGGCAGTGATGCCGCGCTCGGCAAACAGCGCGCGTGTTTGCGGAGGAAAATATTCACCAGAGACCAGGGCTTTTTTGAGTGAAGTGATGGGGGTGCCCAGTTCCTCGGCTTTTTCCAGCAAGATGCGCAAAAAAGAGGGGGTGCCCACATAGCCATCAGGCTTCAGGTCGCGCATGGCCGAGATTTGCTGCTCGGTCTGACCCACGCCTGCCGGGAAGACCGCCGCGCCAATGGCTTCCGCCCCGGCATCAAGTATCCAAGCCCCGGGGGTCATGTGGTAGCTGAAGCTGTTGTGCAGCAGATCGCCCCGTTTGACGCCAGCGGCGTGCAGCGCTCGTGCCACTCTTTGGTAATCACGGCTGGCCCCTTCGGGTTCGTAAATGGGACCAGGGGAGGCAAACACTTTGTGGGCGTATATTTTTGTGTTTGCCGCATGAGTGCCATAGCTGGCCACGGCGTATCCTGCAAAGGGGTCGCTGCCATTGTCGCGAGCTGCCTGTTGCGCTGCCAGCAATTCGCTTTTGCGCACGACCGGAATCTTGACCAGATCTGCATAACCGTGAAGCTCATGGATATGAATGCCGCTGAGTTGTTTGGCCAAGGCCGTTGCATGCGCTTGGGCAACAGTGAGGTGGGTGCGCAATGCCTGCATTTGTTCGCGCTCACGGGTCTCTGGCGAGCGGGTTTCTAGGGTGTCGTAGTGGGCAGTAGTCATGTGTTGATTTTACGTTTTTATAATGCGGGAATGACTATCTCGCTGAAGCAGTTATTTGTTGAATTCATGAAAATGGGCTTGTCGGGTTTTGGTGGGGTACTGCCCTTTGCGCGGCATGCCTTGGTGGAGCGCACAGGGTGGATGAGTGAGAAAGAATTCACCGAGAGCCTTGCCATCGGACAGGCCATGCCAGGGCCCAACATCGTGAATGTGTCACTCATGTTTGGGTACCGTCGGCGCGGGCTGTGGGGGGCGCTGGCAGCAGTGAGCGGGCTGTTGCTGCCGCCTATGCTGGCCTTGCTGGTGTTTTATTTTTTTTACCGCCAGTTTGAACATTACCCAGTGGTGCGTGGTATGTTGCAGGGGGTGTTGGCGGTGTCTGCCGGTCTCATGTTGGGCAGTGGGCTGAAGATGGCCAAGAGCCTACTGCGCAGTGGCGAAAAATTGCTGCACGCAGTTATTCTGGCGCTTGCCGCCTACGTCGGCATCGTGGTCCTGGGCATGCCTTTGGCCATACTGTTGGCGGTGTTGCTGCCAGTGACCTTGCTGTGGGCAATGAGGCATGAAAAATGATGACAGAGCTGCCTTGGTGGTCGGCGGAGTATTGGTTGCTGCAGTGGCAACTGTTTAGTTACTACTTGCATATTTCTTTTCTGACTTTTGGTGGCTCGATTACCACCTTGCCAGATCAATACCGTTTTCTGGTAGACAGCAAACACTTGCTCACGGCCACAGAATTTAATTCTTTGTTCGCTATTAGTCAGGCATCACCTGGGCCCAATATCTTGTATGTGGCTCTGTTTGGCTGGAAGATAGCGGGCGCACCGGCGGCGTTTTTGTGTCTTCTGGGCATTTGTCTGCCCTCTAGTGTGTTTGTTCTGGCTCTGGAGCGTTTGGCTCGCCGCGATCCGGGCGCGCGTTGGTTGCGGGTGATACGTACCGGACTCGCCCCCATGACCGTGGGTTTGATTTTGGCTGCGGGCACGGTATTGGCTAGGCCGGTGTGGCTGCATTGGTGGATGATCGGCTTAATGGGATTGGCGGTGTCAGTCACCTACCTGAGCAAGCGCAACCCCATGATACTGATAGTCATTGGCGCATTGCTTGGGGCGCTGATGAGTGTGTTAGCCTGAAGATTAAGGAATCCAGGTCACGCCGTGCCGTGCGAAGATCTTTTGTAGCTCGCCTGCGTCTTTTAGTTCCTTGATGGCGAGGCTCAGGGCATCAGCCAGGTCTTTGCTGGCTTTTTTCACCGCCATGCCGATGGGCGATTTGTGTTTTGGGTTTTCAGGAAACGGTGGGGGGCTGATCTGGTAGCGGGCCTTGTCGTCGCGCCCAATCACTGACTCCACCTCGCTGCGTTGCGCCAGCACGGCGGCCACTTCACCTTTGAGCAGGCCAGCAAGCGCGTCTTTGGGGAAGCGGTAGTGTTTGACATGCTGCATGTATTTTTTGTCCTCGATGGTGAGCAAAATTTGCGAACCCAAGCTCACCGTTTCCGCGCCGACAGGGTGGGTGCCCACATCGCTCATGGAATTCAGTTGTGGAATTTTCTGCGTGTCGCGCGCGAACGCCAAGCTTTCACTGTAGTAGGGGGAGAAAATGCTGACCTGAGGGTTGCCCTTCATGAGCTCGCTCACCACCGGCACATGCAAGAGTACGTCGGCCGGACCCCAGCCTAGATAGTGGCCTTTCCACACCATGTTGCGCAGGTCATCGTCCATGTTTTCGTCTGAGGCTTCAAAGCCCAAGACATTGGCTTTAACGCCGAGCTTGGCAGCCAAGGCATTGGCCAAATCCACTTCTATGCCCTTGCCTTTGTCGTGAAAGGGCGCAAAGTCGTTGTACACGCCCACCTTGAGGCTGCCACGGGCCTTGATATCGTCAAGCGCACCGCCTTGCGTAGTGCCAACCCCGAGCACAGTGAGGAAGAGGAGAGAGAGAAGTCGCATAGTGGTCAGAAATGATTTTTTAAATTATTTTTTGGCAGTCGCATTTTTGGGTTCTTCTTTGCGGGTCTCTACATAGGCTTTGATGGCCCACACAGCTTCCTGCTGCATGATGCCTTCAAAAGGGGGCATATACACTGCGCCGTTGCGGGTGCGGCCACGGCGCACCGTCATGGTGAAGTACTCATCCATCTCTTGAAAACAGGCGGCTTTTTTCTTGGCATCGGCAAGACCGGTGCAATCATCGTCAAGTTTGCGCAGATCAGGTGCAATGCCTCCGGAAATGGCCTCCAAACCGTGGCAGCGCGCGCAGTTCTGGTTGTACGCCGAAGCACCTACTTTGATGGCCTCTTTATTGCCCTTGTACGGGTTGCTGTCTTTCCATTCTTTGCCCAGCGGCGGCAGTGAAGAGGTGTCTACTGCCTGTGGGGTGACGTCACCATGTGCCAGCACCAGCGAGGGGAATTGCATGCCGCCGAAAAAAAACCCAGAGCACACAGCCAGCAAAACATGTCTCATCAAAATCTCCAAATGAATTATCAAACTTGAGTACGGTGCAAGTTTAATACCAACGTATTTGCTGGGGTTTAGGCCGCAAGTATGTGTCAAATTGGCGCAAAAAAATGACACCTGACCCGTAAACGAACAATGTGTCACAATGACATGAAATTGCGAGGAATGCTGTGTCGATAAACGAAATATCAGTGCGCAGAACTGCCACAGGCGATGCTCAAGACAGCCAAGGGGTGATTGGCGATTCTTGGCAGCGCAGTCTGGCCATGGGCTTGCGTGAATCCGATCAACCCACCTTTGATCCTATTGCCGCGAGCGAGCTCTCTGATGCGCGCGGCGGCAGCCAGCAGCTGATGTTGTTTGCCGAACCGGTCATGCACACGCTTTACGACCAAATCATGGATTCAGAGAGCATGGTGGTGCTGACCGACCACCGTGGCTTGGTATTGCACTCCATCGGGGATGACAGTTTTCTGGAGCGTGCTGATAAGGTGGCCTTAAAGCCAGGCGTTTACTGGAGCGAGGGCCGTCGTGGCACCAATGCCGTGGGCACGGCCTTGGCCGACAAATTGGCCACCGTGGTGCATGGGGATGAGCACTATTTGCGCATCAATCGCGGACTGACCTGTTCTGCTGCTCCCATTTTTGATGAGAGCGGTGAAGTCATGGGGGTGTTGGATGTGACCGGGGACTCGCGCGGCTACAGCAAACACACCATTGCCTTGGTGCGCATGAGTGCACGCATGATTGAAAACAATCTGTTTCGTCGCGTCTACCATGGCCGTCTGCAACTGGCGTTTCACCCCCGAGCCGAGTTTCTGGGCACATTGGTGGAGGGGCTCATCGCCTTTGCCCCGGATGGGCGGGTGCTGTCGGCCAATCAGAGTGCGCTGTCGCAGTTGGGGTTGTCATTGTCGTCCTTGCGTACACACACAGCCTTGTCTTTGTTTGGGGTGAGTATTTCATACCTGATCGACCGTGGTGAACGCGTGTTGACCGAGCCCATTAGTTTGGTGATGCTGGGCAAGTTGAAGGTGTTTGGTCTGCCCATCGTCAGCCGACCTCGTCGTTTTGGTCTGGCGGTGGCAGAGCGGGTGGAAGAGAAAACTCAGGTCTCGCATGTCATTCAACCCAAGGCAAGCCTTGAAGAGCATATCAAGCAGCAGAAAGACAATCCACAAAACCTGGCCAATTTCACCGACATTAATCTGGGCGATCAGACCGTGGCGCAGTGCATCACGCGCTTGACCCGGGTGTTGAATTCGGACATCAGCATCATGCTAGAAGGCGAAACCGGGGTGGGCAAGGAGTGGGTGGCACAGGCCATACACCGTGCGTCAAATCGCCGTGATTCAGCATTTATTGCAGTCAACTGCGCCAGCATCCCCGAAGGCTTGATTGAGTCCGAACTGTTTGGTTATGAGGAGGGCGCATTTACGGGCGCCCGCCGCAAAGGCTATGTGGGCAAGATCATGCAGGCCAATGGCGGCACCTTGTTTCTCGACGAAATAGGCGATATGCCCTTGCCGTTGCAGGCACGTCTGCTGCGGGTATTGCAGGAGCGGGTGGTCAACCCACTGGGTTCAAGCAGACATCATCTGGTGGACATCAAGGTGGTGTGCGCCACCCATCAGCGTTTGCAGGAACAGATAACCGCGCGCACCTTCCGTGAAGACTTGTACTACCGGCTAAATGGGTTGCTGGTGCGTGTGCCGCCTCTGCGCGAGCGCAGCGACTTGAAGGCTTTGAGCCTGAAGATTTTGCGTGAAGAGTCTGGTGCCGACCTGCATGTGCATGACACTGTCTGGCAGGTGTTGTTGCAGCACCCTTGGCCAGGAAATTTGCGTCAGCTGCGCAATGTGCTGCGCACCGCCGTGGCCTTGGCAGGAGAGTCAAGAGAAATCGATCGCAGCTGCTTGTCGGAGGATTTTATTGAGCAGTCGCATCTTGAACCGCAAGTCAAGTCACCCTTGACGGACCCGGTGGACATGCACCAGAT
>JBDKJU010000026.1:0-5246 GCA_039796435.1 Pseudomonadota bacterium
CGCAAAGTCCTTCCACGCGCGACCCGAATGGCGAGCGCATGCGAGTGGTTTCACCTTCATTGGCCTTTGCCATGCCCTTGGCAAATCAATTTTTATTGTCTGCCTCATTAGTACACGATGCCATGTCCGGCGCTTCGCCGACTTACCACAGTGCCTTAAGTGGAGCTTCGGGTAAGGGGGTGCACGACAAACGCAATGCGGGTGATGTCAAATTGGCTTGGTATCGGTCGCAGCAAATGTTCTCTCTTGGCTTTGCGGCTTCGAGGGAAAATGATTATTCTGCTAGGTCGTATTCATTTGGTTTTGCGCAAAGCACTGCGGATAAAAATACCACATTACAGTTGGGTCTGGCGCTTAACCGTGACGTGATCTCAAGTGTCAATCATGTTGCCGACCATGAACAAAAAAATGGTCATGAAGTGCTTATTGCTTTGACCCATAATTGGAATGAGTACACCTTGTTGCAAGCCAGCCTCTCTTACGGAAAGGCCAAAGGCTATTTCAATGATCCCTACAAAGTACTGGACAGTCGTCCGAATCAAAAAGAGCAGGGCAGTGTTCTCTTGCGTGCCAATCATTTTTTACCCAGTGCCCATGCGGCGGTGAATTTGAGTTACCGTTATTATCAGGACACCTTTGGTATTCGTGCGCACACGCTCAGCGCAGCATGGCAGCAACATGTGGGGGAGGACTGGGTAATCAGTCCGGGGCTGCGCTATTACACACAGAGTAAGGCCGATTTTTATTTTGATCCACCATTCATGAGTGGCTATGTGAATGGGCAAACCTACAGCACCGATCAACGTCTTTCCAATTTTTATGGGCTGACTTATGGGCTTGGCCTCAGTAAACAGTTGAGCAATGCCGTGAGTCTAAATGGCAAATATGAGTACAGCGACCACAAAATGCGTAGCCCGGGGCTGTTGCCTATGCGCTTGCAGCTTTTCACCGTCGGCGCCCAATATCGTTTCTAGTTTTTTGCGCTCCTGTGTCTTCTAGTGCATTTGCACATCATTTCACGGCAATGGCATCGCCGTGCACCATCTTGTGTGCCGACACCGCGCAGTGGTTTGCGCTGGCTGAGGCAGAGGTCAGACGCATAGAGACAAAATACTCCCGTTTTCTGGCTGACAGTGTGCTCAGCCAGATCAATGCCAACAGCGGTGACTGGCACACTCTGGATGAGGAAACAGCCGCTTTGTTTGACTTTGCTGCCTCATGTTATTTGGCCAGTGAGGGTCTGTTTGATATTAGTTCCGGGGTGCTGCAGCAGGCTTGGCCATTTAAAGCCACCGACCCTGAGGCGCGCCGGCCTCCTGAGGATAAGGTGTTGGCGCGATTGCTTCCCTACGTTGGTTTTGACAAGATAAAACGCCGTGGCCCAGAGATATTTTTACCACTCGGCATGCGCCTTGATTTTGGAGGCATTGCCAAGGAATATGCCGTTGACCGAGTGTGTATGCTTTTGTCTGATTTGGGGGCGAAAGATTTTTTGGTGAATCTGGGCGGGGATATTCGTGTCTTCAATCATCATGCTCCCCCCTGGATGGTGGGCATAGTGCACCCCAGACAAGAGGCGAGCACCGTGGCCAGCTTGCCGCTGACCAATGCCGCAATAGCCACCAGTGGTGATTATGAACGTTACTTCGATTTTGCTGGAAAGCGCTATTGTCATTTGCTGGACCCACGCAATGGCTTCCCGGTGCAGCAGGCACAGTCAGTGAGCGTGATTGCTAGCTCATGTATGGTGGCTGGCAGCTTGTCGAGCATGGCCATGCTGAGTACTGATCCCGAACAGTTTTTGCTTGAGTCCGGTGCCAATAGTTTGCTTATTGATGCCCGTGGTGAAGCGCACCGATTTGACAGCAATAAAAAAATAGTTTAGAATGCTGTTTCTGTTGGAAAACAACTTATTTACTAGTTAACAGTAGTAGTTAAGTAAGCGTACAAAACGTACAGAAGTACAAACAGTGTAAGTAGCACATGCGGGAGTAGCTCAGTTGGTAGAGCGCAACCTTGCCAAGGTTGAGGTCGCGAGTTCGAGACTCGTCTCCCGCTCCAGATTAAGGCAAAAAACGGGAACACCTGGTTCCCGTTTTTTTTAGTAGCACCATCATCCCAGGCGGGATGGCAGAGTGGTTATGCAGCGGCCTGCAAAGCCGTGGACGCCGGTTCGATTCCGACTCCCGCCTCCAGTTTATTCATCTCTTTCAATTAAATAAATATTTCAGAGATTGATAAACGCTTGCCATGCAGTTGCATGCTTGAGTAACTCGTTTAATTAGCTTCTATTTATCTTAGGCATTTAGCTTGGCATAGACAATCTTGGTGCTGCATGAGTGGGACGCCTGTGGCTTGAAGGCATCGCACTGTACTAGAATCCAAATTTTGATTCTAGGAGAACGCATGAAAAAAACACTAATCGGTCTTGCTGCGCTCGCGCTGAGCGTGAACAGCCAAGCGCAAACCAAATGGGATCTGGCTGCTGCTTATGCTGCCACCAACTTTCACACTGAAAATCTGCTGCAGTTTGCCTCTGAGGTAGATAAAGCAAGCAGCGGTAAGCTCAAGATTACCGTGCACGCCAATGCCTCATTGTTCAAAGCACCTGAAATCAAGCGCTCGGTGCAGGGTGGGCAGGCGCAAATGGGGGAAATTTTGCTGGTGAATTTTGAAAATGAAAACCCGCTTTTTGGTCTTGATGGTATTCCTTTTTTAGCAACCAGTTATGCAGAATCTCGCAAGTTGTATGAAAGTTCGCGATCGGCCTTGGATGCCGCTTTGGGCAAACAGGGCATGATGTTGCTGTATGCAGTGGCTTGGCCACCGCAAGGCATTTACAGCAAAAAACCTTTGTCCAAAGGCGAAGACCTGAAGGGCAGCAAATGGCGTTCATATAGCCCTGCCACTGCCAAAATGGCGGAGCTGTTAGGAGCACAGCCAGTCACGGTGCAGGCGGCAGAACTCTCCCAAGCTTTGGCCACGGGAGTGATTGAGACTTATGTCTCTTCGGCGGCCACAGGCGTGGATACCAAGACCTACGAGAGCCTGAAGTACTTGTATGATGCACAGGCCTGGTTGCCTAAGAATGCGGTGATCGTCAATCGCAAGGCATTTGATGGCTTGGACAAATCCACCCAGCAAGCAGTGCTTGCTGCGGCCAAAGAGGCGGAAACACGTGGTTGGAAAATTTCAGAAGAAAAAAACAGCAGCCTGAAGCAGATTCTGCGTGACAAAGGTATGAGTGTGGAAGCCCCAAGTGCGCAACTCATGGGTGACCTGCGCAAGGTGGGCAATACCATGCTGGAAGACTGGTTGAAAAAATCAGGGGACGAAGGTAAGGCGCTAGTGAACAGTTTTCGCAAATAAATGCGCCGCTCTCTGCGTTGCCTGTTTGATCTTGCTGGTGTGCTGGCCGCTTTGTGTGTGCTGGCTATTTTTATCATCATGGTGGGCAGCACCCTGCTGCGCACTTTTGGTTTTAAGACCGGTGGAACCGATGATGTGACCGCTTGGCTCACCGCATCAGCAGCATTTCTGGCCTTGGCGGCGACTTTTCTGCATGGTGATTTTGTGCGCATGTCGCTAATTACCGAGCAGTTGCCACCGGCCTGGAGGGCCCGCGCAGAGATACTGTGCCTGCTAATTGCCACAGCATTCACTGCCTACATGAGTTGGGCGATTTGTCGCTTTGTGTGGGAGTCGTATGAGTTTCAGGATTACGCCAATGGCTTGATCGCCATACCCCTATGGATACCGCAAGCGCCATTTGCTTTCGGTGCCGTGCTGTTGTTCTTAGCGGTACTTGACCAGACCATTTTTGTGTTGCGTGGCCATGAGCCAGATTATGTGGTGGCCGTGCGTGAACGACACGCCCGTGGTGATTTCTCCGAGGACATGTGATGGGCCTGATTGAAATAGCGGCATTGCTGCTGGGTTTTTTACTGCTCTTATTGTGTTTCGGTGTGTGGATAGGTATTGCCTTGGCCATTGTGGCTTGGTTCGGCATGGCAGTGTTTGGTACCAGTCCGGCAGATAAAAATTTGTTCACCGCTTTTTGGAATGCCACGGCTTCTTGGGAGCTGGCTGCACTGCCCATGTTCATCTGGATGGGTGAAATTTTGTTTCGCACCAAGCTATCTGAAGAGATGTTCGAGGGTTTGTCCCCATGGCTCAGGCGTATTCCGGGGCGCTTGTTGCATGTGAACATTTTGGCTTGTGGTCTGTTTGGATCTGTGTCTGGTTCATCAGCTGCCACCACTGCTACGGTCGCTAAAGTGGCTTTGCCTGAGTTATTGCGACGCGGGTATAACGAACGCATTGCCCTGGGCTCTTTGGCCACCGCTGGCGGCTTGGGTATTTTGATTCCACCCTCGATCACTATGGTGGTGTATGCGGTGGCGGCAGACACTTCGATTATCCGTATTTTCCTGGCAGGGTTTTTGCCCGGATTTTTATTGATGGGTATATTTTCCATTTATATAGGCATCTGGGCCTTGCGTCATCCAGAACAAATGCCCGCATTAGAGCCGCGCATGAGTTTTAAAAATAAGCTTTATGCTTCACGCCGTTTGATACCGGTGTGTTTACTCATCGCTTTTATCACCTGGGTGTTGATCGCAGGCATTGCCACAGCAACCGAGTGTGCTGCATACGGAGTGCTGGGTTCGCTTGCTATCGCCTGGTGGAGCAAGATGCTCACTTGGGAGAATTTCTGGACAGGGCTGATGAGCTCAACACGGGTCTCCTGTATGATTATGTTCATCTTGGCCGGCGCAAAATACTTGAGCCTGACCATGGCCTTTACTGGCATACCGATTGCCTTGGCGAACTGGGTGGCGTCTTTGGGTTTGTCGCCTTACATGCTGATTTTGGCGCTGGCGGTGGCCTATGTTTTATTGGGCACTGCCCTTGACGGCATTTCCATGATTGTGCTGACCTCGGCAGTGGTATTGCCCATGGTGCAAAAAGCGGGGTTTGATTTGGTGTGGTTTGGTATTTTTATAGTCCTGATGGTGGAGATCGCTGAAATAACACCGCCAGTGGGATTTAATTTATTTGTGCTGCAAAACATGACCGGCAAAGACGCCAATACCATCGCCCGTGCCTCAATACCGTTTTTTATATGCTTGCTGGTGTGTATCGTTTTGCTCACGGTGTTTCCGCAGATCGTGACTTACCTCCCAGATGTATTGATGGGCAAAGACAAGTAGAGAATACCGACATGACTTGGTCAATCATGTGCA
>JBDKJU010000027.1:0-5913 GCA_039796435.1 Pseudomonadota bacterium
TGGCGTCAGACTCACGCCAAATCGTTGCTAAATCTACAGCCTCCACATATTCAGGCAGATCTTTGGCATAGGGGTCAAAGCCAATGACGCGCATGCCCATGGCATGGACCATCTTGGCAAAGCGCAAACCAATAGCACCCAGTCCGATCAAGCCTATCGTTCGACCACCCAGCTCCACACTCTTATGTGTCGCTTTGTCCCAATGGCCCGCATGCATGCGCTCATTCAAAGTCACGACCGACTTAGCGCTGGCCAGTAGCATGGCCAGCGCCTGCTCCGCCACAGCCGCCGCATTGGCACCTACTGCTGCTCTAACGGCAATGCCACGCTCTGCCGCAGCTGCTTTGTCAATGGTATCCGTACCGCTGCCGTGCTTGGAGATAACTTTCAACGCTGGCGCAGCATCCATGACCTCGGCATTCACACCGCTGTAACGCACGATGATGCCCACTGGGTTGTGCTGCTTAGCGAGTGCCGCTACGTCTGTTAATTGTGGCGTTTTACCCGCGTAAACCACCTCAAAATCTTTCAGCAATGCTAGTGCCTGAGCAGCAAGGTCAGCCCCTGTCACTAAAACAACGGGCTTTTTGTTTGCAGAGTTCACAGCGTTTCACCTGCTTTAAGAACACCTGCGGCAACCAGCGAAGCATTCAACCAAGCGGCCTGTGTATTGCCCTGTTTGATTTGTGCGATACGCTTGGCTTCAGCCTCCACCTTGTGTGCCGCCAAGGGCAGCAGCGATTCAATTTTTTCGCGCTCAACCACCACCACGCCATCACAGTCGGCAATGATGAAGTCCCCCGCGTGTACCGCTACACCACCACAAGAGATGGGGTGGCCAATGCGTCCACTCACCTGCTTGGTAGGGCCATTAGGATTTGTGCCCACCGAAAACACGGGGTAATCCATCTCATCGATTTCTAGGCTGTCGCGCACCGCGCCGTCGATGACCACACCAGCCAGCCCCAGCTGTTTGCAGGCTGTCATCATGATGGTGCCCATCAAGGCGGCGTTTTGGTCGCCTTTGCCATCGATCACCAGCACATCGCCGGGTTTTGCCAATGACATGGCCGCATGAATCATGAGGTTGTCACCCGGGCGCACCTCTACCGTGAAGGCAGGACCCGCCAATTTCATGCGCGGGCGCAAGGCTTGGATGCGCCCATGCATGGCGCCACGGCGCTCTGCCACGTCTGCGAATACAGCTGGCTGGTATTGCGCAGCTTGAGCCACTATGCCCGGACTGACACGAGGAAAGTCTTTGACGATATTCGAGTTGTTCAACATATTCATCTGCTTATGAGTCTTAGGTTAATCTGCTTTCGCACCAGACTCTTTGACCACTGGCGCCCAACGTGCAATATCAGTCTTGATCAGGTTGCCAAACTGCTCAGGCGTGCCACCAAGGATGTCCGCCCCTTGGTCGCTGAGCTTTTTGCGAACATCGGGCGCTTGCAGTGCCTTGGCGATTTCAGCATTCAAACGGCTCACAATATCCTTGGGCGTATTGGCTGGTGCGACAAAGCCAAACCACGTCACCGCCTCAAACCCGCGCACCCCTGATTCTGCGACGGTGGGAACTTCGGGCAAATCGTCGCCGCGCTTGCTTGACGTGATAGCCAGGGCGCGCATTTTCCCGCTGCGCACATGGCCAATCAATGTAGGTACGGACGAGATGTACAACTGCACCTGACCGCCAATCAAGTCCGTTGCCGCTTGTGCTGCACCCTTGTAAGGCACCAGCGTCCACTTGATATTCGCTTGATTTTGCAACATCACGCCTGATAAATGCGCCACCGTGCCGTTACCTGAGTACGCAAAATTGAGCCCACCAGGCTTAGCTTTACTCGCTGCCATGAGTTCGTTAAAGCTTTTCAAAGGTGAGTCCGCTGCCACGACCACAAGCAGTGGCGCACTGGCAACAACACCTATTGGCGCCAAGTCTTTTACTGAGTCATAAGGCAATTTGCTGTAAAGCGTGGGATTCACAGCCAAATTACTGCTTTGCCCTAAACCAATGGTGTAGCCATCAGGCGCGGACTTGGCCACGGCATCAATACCCAAGTTGCCGCCAGCGCCCGGCTTGTTGTCGATCACAATGCTCCAGCCAGTATTTGCCGCAACTTTCTGCGCAATTTCGCGCGCAATGATGTCCGTGCCCCCACCGGGTGGGAAAGGCACAACCACCCGAACTGGTTTTGTGGGATAAGTCTGCGCAAAGGCAGCGCCAGCAACGAGAGCCAAACAAGTAGCAACTAAACCACGGCGTAAAAATGTCATGCAATATCTCCAAATTATGGGGTTAATTAACACCGCAGATTCTCTCTAGCTGTTTCACTGAATACAATATTGTTTCATCAGGTGCAACATAATCCATCATATGAGCTTGTTACAAACACCAGCCCAACCCGCCAATAAACCAACTTCAGCGAATCAAGCGGACACGGGTGTGATAGCGGTCACACGTGCCCTGCGTCTGCTGGAAGCCTTTGGCATGAACGATGCACAACTCAGCTTGGCAGAGCTGAGCCGCCGCACAGGCATACACAAAACCCCCGTGCTGCGTATCGCCCGCACCTTGGCGCAGGACCACTACCTGGTGCAAAAAGAAGATGGCCAGTGGCGGCTGGGACGGGCTGCGGGTTGGTTGGGCGCTTGCTACCAAGCCACCTTTGATGTGCATGACGTGGTGGAGCCTGTGCTGCGCGAGCTCACCATTCAAACTGGCGAAAGCGCCTCTTTTTATGTGCGCGAGGGCAACCAGCGCACTTGCTTGGCACGGGTCGATGGCCCACAAACCATACGCCACCATGTCAGAGTTGGCATCGGTTTGCCTTTGAACTTAGGCGCGCCTGGACGTGTGATTTTGGCTTTTTCTGGTGAAGCTGGCGAACCTTATGAAACCATACGCAAGCGCGGCTACCACCTCTCTTTGGGTGAACGCGAACCCGAAGTTTCCAGCGTCTCCGCTCCGGTATTTGGCATCCAATGGCGGCTGCTGGGCTCGATTTGCATCTCAGGCCCCAGCTCGCGCCTATCTGAAACACGTCTACTGGAATTGGCGCAAACCATTATTCAAGCCGGTAACCAGTTGTCGTATGCCATTGCTGGCAGTCAACGAACATCCAACCCAGCCCCACATGCGGCTACATGGCATCCGTGAAGTGGACTCAAGCTGCTGCGCACAGACGTTCAATCAAGCAATCTGAAAAATCTGCCTCACTCGTGGCATAGATACGTACTGCGCTGGTGACAACAGCTATACGGTCAAGCTTGATGTGATCCAGCGACATCAAGTTTAGAGGTAATGGTTGCTGTGATCACGGTACAACTCCTGTTTGCATGGCATTCCTTACTTTAAAGTAAGGAATCATAGTTCTCAAGCCATCAAGGCAACATGGGCCTAGCAGTTTTCACCACGTAACGAAGCCATGCATAGCCCAAGCACCCAGCTGCTAAGGAAGCCGCAAACACAGCCAGTTTTGAGGCATTGATAACCGAAGCATCTTGAGCAAATGCCAGATTGGTGATGAAAATAGACATCGTGAAGCCAATGCCACCCAAAATGCCTGCGCCCGCAATATGCCGCCAATTCAAGTCGGCCGGCAAGCTGCAAATGCCGCAAACCACCGCCATCCAGCAAAACAGCATCACCCCCAGCGGTTTACCCAGCAGCAGCCCCACAACGATGCCCAAGCTATTGACATGGGACAAATGCTGCAACCAGTCCGCACTCAACACCACCCCTGTATTTGCCAGCGCAAAAATGGGCAAAACCACAAACGCCACTGGTTTGTGCAGCGCGTGCTCCAGCCTATGCGAAGGTGAGGCTTGATCTTTGTTTTTAGGCTGGAACGGAATGGCAAACGCCAGCAGCACACCAGCAAGCGTGGCATGTATGCCCGACATGTACATGAATACCCACATGGCTGCACCGCCCAACAAATAGGGGGCGATCAACATGACGCGCAGACGATTCAGCAGCACAAGCAAGCACCAAACCGCCAGCGCACTGGCAAGATACCCTACTGAAAGCTTGGCTGTATAAAAAACCGCGATGACTACAATGGCTCCCAAGTCATCAATGACAGCAAAGGCAACAACAAACACTTTCAACGACGCCGGAATCCGTTTACCCAAAAGAGCCAAGACACCCAGTGCAAATGCGATATCGGTTGCCATCGGAATACCGATACCAGACTGCGTATCTGTCCCCGCATTCAACGAAAAATGCACGAGCGCCGGCACCAGCATGCCACCCAAAGCGGCGCAAATTGGCAGCAAGGCATTTTTAAAATCCGACAATTCACCGACATAAAGCTCGCGCTCAAGCTCTAAACCAATCATCAGGAAAAAAACCGCCATCAAGCCATCGTTCACCCAGTGCTCCAGACTGAAAGGTCCCAGCTGCCAGTGCCAAAAATGCACATAGGCTTCACCCCAGGCTGAATTGGCCAGCGCCATGGCCAGTGCTGTGCACGCCAATAGCAAAACACCCGCCGATTTTTCCGAATTGAAAAATGCGGTGAACGTGTTGGAAAGGGCAGACAAAGACGCCATGACAATCATGCCCTTCAGGCGGCAGCCCGCGTTAACCTGTCCCGCACACCATCCCACACGGCATCTTCAGGCGGGATTTCCACCCAGATCAGCTTGATATCGGGCTGATCTAGTTCCCGCAGTGTCGCAAAAAGTTGCTGCGCGGCTGAGCCAACGTCATCGGACATGCGGCGAAACAAAATACTGGTCGAAGCGCTGTGCATTTGCTGGCGTGAATAAACGGCGATGTTTTTAGCATCTGTGCCCAAAATATCTAATGCAGTTTGCAAGGCTTTGGCATCCATCAAGCGCACCTTCGCCTTGGGGGCGTAGTGGGACTCCAACATGCCGGAAGCACGGGGTTGAGCTTGCATATTTTGCTCAAGCAACTCATCTTTTGATAGCAAATTGTGCCCGCAAGCATATTCGATTTGTATGGACGTCAACACCCCTGGGCGCAGCAGTACGGGCACGCCACGGCTGCAGTCAATGATGGTGGATTCGATACCTACGCTGCACGCACCACCATCCAAAATGAGCAAGTCGCTGAACTCAGAATTTTTAAACTCGCCCTGCACATGCGCAGCGGTGGTGGGGCTGACGCGGCCAAACTGGTTGGCGCTGGGGGCGGCTAAGCCGTAGATGCCGCGCTCTGAGCAAGCTTTGAGCAGCGCCAAGGCAACGGGGTGCGATGGGCAGCGCAGGCCGACTGAGTTTTGCCCACCCGCTGCGGCGGCTGCAATCTCAAGGCGGCGCGGCAAAATCAGGGTCAGCGGGCCGGGCCAAAAGGCGTCCATCATCTTTTGGGCAAAATCGGGGATTTCGCTCGCAAAACGACGACTACTTTTTGAATCTGCAACGTGAACGATAAGTGGGTGCTCACTTGGCCGGCCTTTGGCGGTGAAAATTTTGGCGACTGCGACTTCATTGGCGGCATCGGCTGCCAAACCGTAAACCGTTTCTGTGGGCAAACCGACCAAGCTGCCAGCGGCAATAGCGTCTGCAGCTTGGGCGATGGACGAGAGGGATGAGCCGTCGATGATCACTTAATATTTCTCAATACCAAGAATCTGCGCTGCCTTGGCAGTCGTCGCCTTGACGGCTTCAACCGTCGCGCCCGTCAACGTCAAATGCCCCATCTTGCGACCTTTTTTGGCATCTTTTTTCCCGTACAGATGCAAATGCGTGCCTGGCAGAGCCAAAATTTGATCCCAAGCTGGCGTTTGCGCTTTTGAAGCACCATTTGGAAACCACACATCGCCCAAAATGTTCAGCATGATGGACGGGCTGTGTTGGCGCGGTTGGGTCAGCGGTAGACCACATAGGGTGCGTACTTGCAGCTCAAACTGCGACACATCACAAGCGTCTATGGTG
>JBDKJU010000028.1:0-8438 GCA_039796435.1 Pseudomonadota bacterium
CGGCTTCATCGCGAGCCCAGCGTCTTACCCCATCTCCGGGTTCACGCAACCGCACGGCTTCTTCCGCTTCAAGCTCGTCGGTTGTACCCCCGGGTTCAACGCGACCATCAGCGTCACGTGGCCAAGCCTCGCGGGCATGATCTACACCAAATACGGCAAGGCCAGCGCATTTGCGACAAACAACAGCTTCTTAGTACCCAACAACCTCGTGATGAACGGCAGTACTGCCAGCTTTACGGTCACCGATGGTCAACTGGGCGACAACGACTGGGTGATCAATGGTGAAATTGTTGATCCTACCGGCCCAGTAGCCCCTTCTCTCGCGGACAATGTCGCCGTGCCTAGCTTAAGCGATGCTGCCCGTTGGGTTTTGTTGGTCTCTGTGGGTCTCCTTGGCTTCGTGGCGCTGCGCCGCGCCCAGCGCGGAAATTAAGGTAACAGGTCTGCCGCGAGCGCGCATTGCCTTGGCTCTTTTGCTCAGAAAGTCCGAGCATAAAGTCTTGTTGCTCAGGGATGAGCGTTTGGGTCGTAGCGTATGTGCGGGCTTAGACTTAAATGTGATGGGAACTGCGACGGAGTTGTTGGGGCGAAACGACGAGGCTTGATTCGAAAAGTCAAGCCTTACTTGGAGAAGCGCCATCGAAGCGATTTTCGTTTGTCGGCGCCATTGATAAAGAGCATATTAAAAGTTGCTCATGAGCAGTTGCCACAATAAAAAACCCAGCCGGGGCTGGGTCTTCAGGGTTTTCAGTAAACGTCAAAAAATGATGTTTATTTTTTTTTGCCTATTTCTTTGCCAAGGCTTTCACGGCTTTGGAGAGATTGCTCTTTTGGCGTGCAGCGGTGTTGGGGTGGCAAATGCGCTTGCTGGCCATGCGGTCGATGACCGCCTGTGATTCTTGCAATTGCTTGGCAGCCGCTTCGGGGTTGCCAGCGGCAACAGCCTTGCGTACTTTTTTGATGGCGGTGCGCAACTCGGAGCGTAGGGTCATGTTGTGCGCGCGCTGCTTTACCGATTGGCGGGCACGTTTACGCGCCTGGGCGGAGTTTGCCATAGGGTGTGATTCCTTGAAAAATAAGTTAGTTAAACTAGGGTTAGCCAAACATTATAAACCTAAGTTATTGTTCTGTCAATGTCTTTATTAAAGTCCATGCTGTCGGTGAGCGCGCTCACCATGCTCTCGCGTATCACCGGTCTGCTGCGCGACATGTTGGTGTCGGCGCAGTTCGGTGCCAGCGGGGTGCGCGACGCTTTTGAGGTGGCCTTTCAGTTGCCCAATATGCTCAGACGTCTGTTTGCCGAGGGGGCGTTTTCGCAAGCTTTTGTGCCGCTCTTGGCGGGAGTAAAGGCGAAGGAGGGGGAGGCGGCGACACGCGCCTTGGTGAACAAGGTGGCGAGCGTGCAGCTAGTCGCGCTGATTGTTGTCACTGTCTTGGGCATGTTAATTGCGCCGGCCTTGATCTGGTTGTCGGCAGCACGTTTTACCGCGGCTCAAAATGTCTTGGCCAGCGAGCTGTTGCGCATCATGTTTCCGTATTTGCTGTTCGTGTCGCTGGTGGCGCTTGCGGGCGGGGTGCTGAATGTGTATCGGCACTTTGCCATTCCGGCCATCACCCCAGTGCTGTTAAACGTGGCCACCATATTCGGGGCGACGGTGTTGGCGCAGCACCTCGCTTGGGGCATTCATGGCCTTGCTTGGGGGGTGTTGCTGGGCGGGGTGTTGCAGTTGTTGCTGCAAATATATCCGCTCAAAAAGCGTGGTCTGTTGCCCAAATGGCAATGGTCGCCGAAAGATGAGGGCGTGAAAAAAGTGCTTACCGGCATAGTGCCTGCGCTCTTGGGTGTATCAGTGGCGCAGGTGAGTTTGCTCATCAACACCAATTACGCAGCCTCATTTGGTGAGGGGGCAGTGAGCTGGCTGAAAACCGCAGACCGCCTGATGGAGTTGCCCTTGGCGCTGCTGGGCGTGGCCTTGGGCACGGTGTTGATTCCTAGTCTTTCCAAAGCAGCCTCAACTCAGTCAGAAAACGAATATCAGCAATTGCTTGACTGGGGCTTGCGTTTGGCCGTGCTTTTGGGGGTGCCAGCGGCGGTGGGGCTGGCCATGCAGGGCGGGGCGATTGCGACCGTGTTGTTTCAGCGAGGGGCGTTTACGGCAGCCGATGCGGGGCAGACTCATTGGGCGATTGCGGCGTATTCCGTGGGGATTGTGGCCCTTATCGCGGTGAAGATTTTGGCACCGGGTTTTTATGCCCGCCAAGACATACGCACGCCAGTGCGGGTGGCTATGGTGGCATTGCTGGCTACTCAGTTATTCAATTTAATGCTGGTGACGTTGGTGTTTCCCTCGGCTCAAAGGCACGCTGCCTTGGCATTGGGCACCAGTTTGGGCGCCGTGGTGAACGCCACTTTATTGCTCTTGCTCTTGACCAAAAAAGGCCATTACCAGGCGCAGGCGGGCTGGGCAATGTTTGTGCTTAAGGTCGTGGTGGCTGCTGCTGCAATGGGAGTGAGTCTTTATCTATTGGCCAGACCGGCTGCTTTCTGGGCCAACAGCACGGAGTGGGCACGCTTGTCTCGTTTGCTGTGGGAGCTGGGGGTGGCGGCCTTGGCTTATTTTGTTTCGCTATCAGTCATGGGTTTCCGCTTGCGTGATTTCAAACGCTAAAATCAGTTTTTGCACTGCATCAATTTAACTTAATCTCTATGAAAATCCTCGTCCCAGTCAAGCGCGTGGTGGACTACAACGTCAAGGTGCGGGTCAAGCCCGACAACAGCGGTGTGGATCTTGCCAATGTGAAAATGTCCATGAACCCATTCTGCGAAATCGCGGTAGAAGAAGCCTTGCGCCTACAGGCCAAACACGCCCCCACCGAAGTGGTGGCGGTGTCATGCGGGGTGAGCCAATGTCAGGAGACCATTCGCGCTGCCTTGGCCTTAGGAGCAGATCGGGGCATATTGGTGGAGACCGAGGCGGAGTTGCAGCCCTTGGCCGTGGCCAAGTTGCTAAAGGCAGTGGCGAGCAATGAGCAACCCGATCTCATCATTTTGGGCAAGCAGGCCATTGATGATGATGCCAATCAAACCGGGCAAATGCTCGCCGCCTTGTTGGGCTGGTCGCAGGCCACCTTCGCTTCAAAAGTGGAGGTGAAGGGCAGCACGGTTGAGGTCACTCGTGAAGTGGATGGTGGGCTGGAAACTGTGGAAATCAAGCTCCCCGCCATCATCACCACTGACTTGCGCTTGAATGAGCCGCGTTATGCGACCTTGCCCAATATCATGAAGGCCAAGAAAAAACCGCTTGATACGTTGAAACCGGAAGCCTTGGGCGTCGACGTGACACCACGCTTGAAAACACTGTCGGTGAATGAACCAGCCAAACGCGCCGCTGGGGTCAAGGTGGCCGATGTGGCCGCTTTGCTGGACAAACTGCGCAACGAAGCAAAGGTGATTTAATCATGAGCATACTGTTAATCGCAGACCACGACAACACCAAACTTGCCGCTGCCACACTGAACACCCTTGCCGCTGCCACGCAGATCGGTGGTGAGGTGCACGTGTTGGTGGCTGGGGCACAATGCCAAAGCGTGGCACAGGCCGCCAGCCAGCTGCCAGGGGTGAGCAAGGTGCTTCATGCCGATGCCGCCCATCTTGGGCAGTTCGGCCCTGAAAACCTGTGCGCCACCGTGATGACGGTGGCGGGCAATTACACCCATATTTTGGCCAGCGCCACCAGTGTGGGCAAGAGTGTCGCACCTCGTATTGCTGCCTTGCTCGACGTGGCACAAGTGTCCGAAATCACCGCAGTGAAAAGCGCCAATACCTTTGTGCGTCCCATTTATGCGGGCAATGCCTTTGCTACTGTGCAGTCAAACGATGCGAAAATCGTCATCACCGTGCGTGCCACCGGCTTTGATGCGGCACCAGCAAGTGGCGGGACAGCAGTCATTGAATCGCTTGCCGCCGCGCCAGACACCGGGCTGTCGCAGGTGGTGCGGCAAGAGCTCTCCAAGAGCGAGCGCCCCGACCTGACCGCAGCCAAGATCATCGTTTCGGGCGGTCGTGGCCTCGGGGATGGTGACAAATACCGCGCCGTGCTTACCCCCTTGGCCGACAAGCTGGGCGCTGCCATGGGGGCTTCGCGTGCGGCCGTGGACGCAGGCTTTGTGCCCAATGATTATCAAGTGGGCCAAACCGGCAAGATAGTGGCACCCGAGCTGTATATTGCCGTTGGCATCTCAGGAGCCATTCAGCACCTAGCAGGCATGAAAGACAGCAAGGTCATCGTGGCGATCAACAAAGACCCTGATGCGCCTATTTTTAGCGTTGCCGATTATGGCTTGGTGGCAGATTTATTTGTTGCTGTCCCAGAGTTGGCGGCGGCGTTGTGAATGTCAAACAGACAATGCAGATCCAAAGCAATCAAAGCTAATTAAAGAAAATCAAAAAAAATCAAACTACAAAAAAAAACGGCAGACTTCTGCCGTTTTTTTATACTTTTATTCTGAATAGCTGCTTATTTATTCTTGGGTAATTTGGGTTCAACTACTTCGGTGGGTAGGCCAGCGTTGGTATAGGCTTCATATCCACCGCCAATGTGTGCTACTGGGCCAAAGCCCATGTCTTGCAGGGTTTTGGTCTCCAGCGCACTGCGCCAGCTTTTGGCGCAGTACAAAATAAATTTCTTGCCTGAGGCAAAGACAGTTCGGTGGTAAGGGCTTTCTGGGTCTACCCAAAATTCCAGCATGCCACGCGGCGCATGCAGCGCGCCTTTGACCTTGCCATCGACCCACAGTTCACGCACGTCACGGATGTCGACGATGTGCGCAGTGCCGGCTTCACACTGTGCCAGTGCTTCTGCAGCACTTAGAGTTTCGATTTCGGTCTCGGCTTGCGCCACCAGTTGCGCAACGGTCTTGCTTAAGGGCATAAAGTCTCCACTAGAATTGCGTCATGAATTTATCATCCATCACAGGCACTACTCTGCTCATGGCTTTGGGCGGTGCCGTGCTGTCCATTTTTTTAAATGTTTACGTTGATCATCAAGCAGGCAGAACAGCTGATTATGTTCGCTACGCCAAAATGGCGGGCTTGTTTTTTGCTGGGTTTATCTTGACCAGCTTGATGATCGATTGATCAGCCTTAGAGTAGCTCAACCGCCAGAGCCACGGCCTCACCGCCGCCAATACAGAGGGTTGCTACCCCTTTTTTGCCGCCGATTTTGCGCAGAGCACCTAAGAGGGTGACCAAGATGCGCGCGCCAGAGGCACCAATGGGGTGACCCAAGGCGCAGGCACCACCGTGCATGTTGACGCGGGCATGGTCAAGCTTGAACTCGTGCATGGCGGCCATGGTGACTGCGGCAAAGGCTTCGTTGATTTCCCAGGCATCGACGTCCGAGGCCTTCCAACCTGCCTTGGCCAAGACTTTTTCAATAGCCCCAACAGGCGCGGTGGTGAACCACTCTGGCGCATGGGCGTGAGTGGCATGTGCCACGATGCGGGCAATGCCATTGGCGCCTTTTTTGACGGCAGTGGCCTCTGACATGAGCACCAAAGCAGCAGCGCCATCAGAGATAGAGGAGGCATTAGCAGCGGTGATGGTGCCGTCTTTCTTAAACGCAGGCTTTAGGCCGGGGATTTTGTCGAGCTTGGCCTTGAAGGGTTGCTCGTCGTATTTGATGATGGTGTCGCCGGATTTGCCAGCGATGGTGACGGGGGAGATTTCCCAGTCGAAACTGCCGTCTTTGTTGGCTGCCAGTGCGCGGGTGGTCGAGGTGATGGCAAAAGCATCTTGTTGTTCCCGGGTGAACTCATATTTAGCCGAGCAATTTTCGGCAAACACGCCCATGGCGGTGCCACGTGCATAAGCATCTTCCAGACCATCAAGTGCCATGTGGTCGTACATCATGCTGTGGCCGTAGCGGTAGCCGGTGCGGCCCTTGAGTACGAGGTAGGGGGCTTGGCTCATGTTCTCCATGCCACCAGCGACCATGATGTCGTAGCTGCCGGCTTTGATTAGGTCATGCGCCAGCATGGTGGCCTTTAAGCCAGAGCCGCACATTTTGGACAGGGTGACGGCCCCAACACTTTGGGGCAGGCCGGCTGCTAGGACAGCTTGACGGGCAGGGGCTTGGCCTTGGCCGGCCATGAGGCATTGACCGAAGAGCACTTCGCCGATATCAGCCCCGGCAATGCCGGCGCGCTCGACTGCCGCCTTGATGGCGACAGCGCCGAGTTGGGTGGCTGCTACCCCGGAGAGTTCGCCCAACATACCGCCGATGGGGGTGCGTGCGGCACCAGTGATCAAAATAGAGGACATCATTTACTCCTTGAAAAGAAAAGTGAAAACCAGCCCATGACGGCCGCCAACCAAATCAAGATTAACTTTAATTTGGCAGGCAGGGGCAGGGGGGTGGTGGCAATGGCCATGGCTACAGCAGCAAGTGCTGCCTGAATGGCCTTTTGTTTGAAAGGGGGGTAGTCTTTTTGGCGAATGACTTGTGCCAAACGCCACCAAGACAAGAGACTGCCGGCAATGAGCAGCACGCTTAAAAAACGCGGAAACAGCGGGTACGCAAGGCTGCAGGCGATGATGAGAGCAAAACCGAAAAGAAGTTGGGCGTTAGGGGACACGAAAATAAAATGTTGCTTCGCAACAATTTTAACCCTTGTTTAAGCCTTGTGCGCGTATGACTGTACTCTGGCGTGTACGACTGCGATATTTTGCAACAGCGCGTAGCGGTCTTTGAGGTGGTCGGTGGGGACCTTGGTGGCGACCGCCTGTTGTTCTAGGGCGGACAGTTGAGACAGGGTCTTTTGTACAAGCTCGGCGCTGGGCGTGCCCGTCGCAGTGACAAAGCCACTTTCAATGTGGTGCAGAGTTTTGTAATGCGGTTGTAGGCGCAGCTTGCAGATAAACGCCTCAAGTTCTGGTTCAAGCTTGATGATGGGGAAGAGGATGGCAAACAGGGGAATCAACACAAACAGCAAGCGGGCAATCAGATTGGCCAGCCAATAAGGGAGAAAGCGTTCGAGAAAAGGTTTGCCTTCTTTGAAGTAACGCAGGGCTTCATCGGCAGGGGTGAACTCGGCCACTTTGGCATTGGGGAATTGATTGGGTTCGTGCAAGAGCCCGGTACCACTGTGGACTTTTTGCGCCGCATCCAACAATAGGTATGCCAAGGCGGGGTGGAGCTCGCTGTTGGCTGCAAGGATGGCCTGTGGGGCAATAAGCTGGATGTTTTGAGCAGGTATATCCAGCCCGGCATTGACCGCACCACGTGGGAGCGTCACCAGGCTGTAGGCGGGCAATTGTCGGGCGACTGCTTGTGCGTGGGCAAAGTTCATTAAATGATGCTTGCCAAGCAAGAGTTTTTGTACCAAAGGCGAGGCGATGCTTGCTACCGTGAACACCGCATCTATCTTGCCGGTGTCGAGCAGTTCAATGGCCTTGTCTAAATCATGAGATTGCCATTTGGGGTTGATAGAAAGGCCGGAGTGTGTGAATAGCTGAGCCAGACTGGCACGGGCACCACTGCCTTCTTGCGGCAAAGCCAGATTGAGTTTGGCAAGTTCGGCCAGGTTGCTGATGGGGCGTGTGCGGGTAAACACCCACACGGGCTCGAAGGTGACGGCAGCCAGACCATTGAGTTGTTGTATTTGTTCGGGGCTGGCCAATCCAGACTGTATGAACCCTGCCTGTGCCTTTTTAGTGACCAGCAGCTTGTCTAAATTTGCCAGTGTGCCGCCAGATTGGATGATGTTAAGAGTGACCCCTTCTTTGGCGAGGTAGCTGGCGTAGGCTTGCGCAAATTTGTCATAAGCACCGCCTTTGCTGCCCGCGCTAAAGTCTATGGTGTTTGGCGGGGCCGGGTTAAGTTTGCTGATGTATTTAAAACCAAGTACCCCCAGTACGAGGGCAAGCAAACCAAATATCACCCCACGAGAGGTGAAAAACGTGATGATTGCCTGCAATTGCCGTCTCCTGTATTTTTTCAGTCGATGGCAATTGTAGACCGTGTTGATTTGGGTATAGTTTAGGTTTAGTCGAGCTTACCGTGGCATTGCTTGTATTTTTTGCCAGAACCGCAGAAACAAGGGTCATTGCGCCCAAGCTTGGGGGTTTGACGTTCAAACGGCTTGGCGTTTGCAGGAGGAGGGGCCTGGCGCTCGGCTTTGCGGGCTTCTTGTTCGGCCATGGCTTCTTGATAGTCAGTGTGTTGGTACTCAACATTGCCCACTTGCTGGGCTTGTTGCATTTGGTCGACCTCTTCACGGCTGCGGATTTGCACGGTGAGAATAATGCGCACCACATCACGTTTGATGCGGTCAAGCATGTCGGCAAACATTTCAAAAGCTTCGCGCTTATATTCCTGCTTGGGGTTTTTTTGCGCATATGAGCGCAGGTGTATGCCTTGACGAAGCTGGTCGAGTGC
>JBDKJU010000029.1:0-2823 GCA_039796435.1 Pseudomonadota bacterium
CCTGCCGTTTGGGTGTGGATATGCTCACCATTCATGCATCGGGTGGCGGCAAAATGATCGCGGCGGCAGCTGATGCCGTGGCGCAACACGCGGGTAAAAAACCACTGTTGCTGGCGGTCACGGTACTCACCAGCTTTGATGCGGATGAGTTGGCAGGCATTGGGGTTGCGCGCGAACTACCCGCACAGGTGACGCATCTGGCCAAGTTGGCCCATGCCAATGGTGCCACAGGTATCGTGTGCTCGGCACATGAGGCCCACCACCTAAGACAGGTGTTGCCAGCCAGCACAGCGTTGGTGACGCCCGGCATACGCATGCCGGGTGATGCCCATGGTGACCAAGCTCGGGTCATGAGCCCCAAAGAGGCCATGCAGGCTGGAGCCACGCATTTGGTGATGGGTCGCCCGATTACCCAGGCGGAAAACCCTGCCGCCGCCCTAAACCTGGTGTTAAACAGCCTCACATGAACATCACCATCATTGGCACAGGCTATGTGGGCCTGGTGAGTGGAGCCTGCTTTGCGAGGGTGGGGCATGATGTGCTCTGTCTTGATGTGGATGAACGCAAAATCAACACCCTGAAACAGGGCATATCGCCTATTGTTGAGCCTGGTCTCGATGAGATACTGCAGGAGTACCATTCGGGCAAAGCCAGACTAGGGCGTTTGCGCTTTACCACGGATGTGGTGGAGGCCACCCGACACGGAGACTGGCAATTCATCGCCGTGGGCACCCCTCCCGACGAAGATGGCTCTGCCGATGTGCGCTATGTCTTGGCAGCGGCCCGCAATATTGCCCGGCACATGGACAGCCGCAAATGGGTGGTGGACAAATCAACAGTCCCCGTGGGCACGGCTAAGCTGGTGGCGCAAGCCATACAGGAGGAGCTGGCCAAGCGTGGCGTGGATCATGCGTTTGCAGTACTGTCCAATCCAGAGTTTTTAAAAGAGGGTGAGGCCATCAATGATTTCATGCACCCAGATCGTGTGGTCATTGGTGCGGATAATGCCGAGGCGGCCGAGCAAATGTGTGATTTGTATGCCCCCTTGGTCAGTGACCCCAGCCGCTGTGTGGTGATGGACGTGGCCTCTGCCGAATTGACCAAGTACGCTGCCAATGCCATGCTGGCAGCGCGCATTTCATTGATTAACGAGATTGCCAATCTGGCCAGCAAAGTCGGTGCTGATATAGAGCAAGTGCGTCGTGGCATAGGCTTCGACCCGCGCATTGGCCATCATTTTTTGGCCGCGGGGGTGGGTTATGGAGGCTCATGCTTTCCCAAAGATGTGCAGGCTTTGATGCGCAGTGGTCACACTGCTGGTGAAGAAATGCACATGATGCATGCGATTGAAAGTGTCAACACGCGGCAAAAAAGCAAACTGTTTGAGGCACTGAATCAATACTTCGCTCATGACCTCAAGGGCAAAAAAATTGCGGTCTGGGGATTGGCATTTAAGCCCAACACCGATGACATGCGCGAGGCGCCAAGTAAGGTATTGATAGAGGCTTTGTTCAAGGCCGGGGCATGTGTGACTGCGTATGATCCGGTGGCCATGGACATCGCCCCCACGCAACTGCCGCAGCAGGTGGAGTATGCAGAAAATGCCTTGCACGCCACTCAGGGTGCCGATGCTTTGGCCATCGTGACAGAGTGGCCAGTGTTTAAGCACCAGGATTTGTCTGCGCTTAAACAACACTTAAAACGTGCGGTAGTGTTTGATGGGCGAAATCTGTTTTCACCAAAAAAAATGCAGGCACTTGGCTTTCATTACTGGAGTGTGGGGCGATGAAATTTGACAGCGCACGCGTGCTCATTTGTGGCGATGTGATGCTCGATCGCTACTGGTTTGGTGATGTCGATCGCATCTCGCCAGAAGCACCAGTGCCCGTAGTGCGTGTGCGCAAAGTCGAAGACCGTTTGGGTGGGGCAGCCAATGTGGCACGCAACGTTGCCGCCCTAGGTGCCCAAGCCATGCTTTATTCAGTGGTGGGCGAAGATGAGGCAGGCAGGGCGCTTGATGGCCTGTGTCGGGCACAGCAACTGAGCCCCCATTTGTTGTCGCAGGCGGGCTTGCAAACCACACTCAAGCTGCGAGTCATGGGGCGTGGGCAGCAATTGATGCGCAATGATTTTGAAGACATTCCCACTGAACAGGTGCTTATGCGTTTACAAGAAACCTTTGCACAAGGGCTCATGAACACCGATGTGGTGGTGTTTTCAGACTATGCCAAAGGCACATTGGCACAGATTCCCAGCCTGGTTCGTCTGGCTAAAGAGCAACAAAAAAAAATACTGGTAGATCCAAAAGGCAATGATTTTTCTCCCTATCGTGGTGCCGACGTGCTCACCCCCAATCGGAGTGAACTCAAACAGGTGGTGGGGGCATGGGCTGATGAAGCTGATCTGGCCCAAAAAATCGCCAATCTTTGCATGCAAGAATCGATCGCGGCCCTGTTGCTCACCCGTTCAGAAGAAGGCATGAGCTTGTTTACCCCCAAAGGGGTGCAGCACTTTGCCGCGCAGGCAAGAGAAGTTTTCGATGTGACCGGGGCCGGTGACACCGTGATTGCCGCCTTGGCCACAGCGCTGGCATCTGGTCACAGCCTGGAGCAGGCCGTGCCACTCGCCAATGCCGCAGCGGGGGTGGTGGTGGCCAAGCTAGGCACCTCGGTATGTACCTTTGATGAGTTACAGCACGCCTTAGCAGGGCAGCGTTGAAAACCAAGACCCAATACCTCTGCAATGACTGCGGCGGGGTGTCACCCAAATGGCAGGGGCAATGCCCTCATTGTCACGCTTGGAATACGCTTACTGAGCAAGTGC
>JBDKJU010000030.1:0-5431 GCA_039796435.1 Pseudomonadota bacterium
CCGTGGTGGTGAAGGTGCCGCCGACTTTGTCGTCCCACATCACAGGCACATATTCCACCGCGTCCAGCAATAATTTGCGTGGCTGTTCGCAGCTGTCACGGTGAATTTCCAGCCCCACTGATTTTCGAAACAGGCCGATGATGGCGTCTCCAGGTATGGCATGACAGCATTTACCATAGCGGATGGCTGGCATGGCACAGTGGTTGATCAGAATTTGTGCCGCCCCGCCCCCAGCGGTGGTTTCGAGGTGCAGCAATTCACGGGCGATATTAAAAGCCAGTAGCTGCCCGCTGCCCACATGTTGTATGAGGGCTTTTTTTGATAAGAGCTTATGTGCCTTGACCACTTCTTGCCAGCGTTCTGTGGCAATCTGCTCCCACCCGCCTGCCAGAGTATTCACGGCTTGGTGCAGCAAACGCTCTCCTAAAGCCTGTGACTCTTTGCCCTGCATGGATTTAAGATAGGCACGAATATGTGTGCGGGCCCGTGCGGTGGTGATGAAGTTGATCCAGCTTGGGGCAGGGTGGGCCGAGGGGTTGGTGATGATTTCGACCAGATCACCATTGTGAAGCACTCTATGCAGGCTGGCTTTTTGTTGGTTGACCAGCGCTGACTGGCAGCGATCGCCTACCTGGCTGTGCACTGCATAGGCAAAATCGAGCACGGTGGCGCCAATCGGCAGGCCGACAAATTGCCCTTTGGGCGTGAGCACATACATCTCTTCCATTTTGAGACCGGTTTTGATGTGCTCCAAAATTGCAGCAGAGTCGCCATCTAAAGTCTCGACTTGATAGAGATGGTTTAACGATCGTTCAGTGGCCTCTTGTGCTGCTTGTTGCATGGTTTGGCGCGGGTTGAGCTCATTGGTTTTGTAACGCCAGTGGGCAGCCACCCCGTACTCTGCCGTGCGGTGCATGGTCTCGGTGCGGATTTGTATTTCAAGAGGGGCACCCTGTGGGGAGATCAAAATGGTGTGCAGAGATTGGTAGCCGTTGCCCTTGGGGTGGGCGATGTAGTCTTTGAATTTCTCCGGTTGCGGCTTGAACAGGCTGTGCAGTACGCCTAGGGCCACATAACATTCTTTGTTCTCACCCTTGACCACCAGGCGAAAGCCGAAAATATCGGTGATCTTGCTCAGTTTGACTTTGCGGTCGCGCATCTTGAGGTAAATGCTGTAAGGGTTTTTCTGACGGTAGCTGATGCTGGCCTGCACTTTATTTTTATGCATGGCCTGCATGATTTTTTCTTCAATGTCACGCACCATCTCAATGTGGTTGCGCTGCGCACTCTTGATGCTTTTGGCAATCAGCTGATAGCGCAGCGGATAGAGGTGTTGGAAGCTTAAATCCTTGAGCTCGCGCGAGAGCTCGGCAAGCCCAAGTTTTTCTGCTACGGGGGCGTAAATGTCCAGTGTTTCGCGGGCGATGGCCTGTTTGCGTTTAGGTGCCAAGGAGCCTAAAGTGCGCATGTTGTGCAAGCGATCGGCGAGTTTGATGAACATCACCCGCACGTCGCGAGACATGGCCAGAATGATTTTTCTTAAAGTTTCGGCTTCTTGGTCTTGCGCGGTTTGATGTTCCAGTTGGTCGATTTTTGACACCGCATCAACCAGATCAGCCACTGCCTGACCAAACTGTGATTCGAGTTCGGCCTTGCTGACGGGCGTATCTTCTATGACATCGTGCAGTAAGGCGGCGCACAGGCCATCAGCGTCCATGTGCCACTCCGTTAACAGGGTAGCAACAGCCAATGGGTGGGTGATGTAAGGTTCGCCAGACTTGCGGCATTGCCCTGCATGAGCAATGTCGGCCACTTGGAAAGCTCGGGCAACTTTTTCAATTGCCTTGGGGCTTAGGTAATGCGACAAGATGTCGCGGAAATCATTTAATTCCGAAAGCCCGCTGTTAGGTGATGCAAGTGATGCCAGAGGTTTTCGGGGAGCGGCAGTGGGTGTGGAGGGGGCGGGCGGCGCCTTGTCAGCAGGGACAGGTGATGCGGGTGATGCGGGTGATGAAGTGGGTCTCGCTCGCTCGTCGTCCACTTAGATTTGCACCTTGTTCAACATTTCTACACCGATCTTGCCTTCTGCCACTTCGCGCAAAGCGATCACGGTGGCTTTGTCACGCTTGACATCGATAAGGGACTTATGTCCGGTGGTGAGTTGGCGGGCACGTAAAGCGGCAGAGAGGGTGAGGTCAAAACGGTTGGGAATGCGCTTTAGGCAGTCTTCAATAGTGATGCGGGCCATGAGAATAAATAATAAATGCTGGCCTAGGAGACCAGACTGTTGATGAGAGATTGATGTTTCACGCGCATGACGGGGGTGCGCAAACGAGCAGCAAACAGGATGTGTGATAAGTCTTGCAAGGCTGTGTTGAAATCTTGGTTAATCATAACATATTCGAAGTCAGCCAAGTGGCTCATGTCTTCCTGCGCCGCGGCAATGCGCCGCATGATCACATCAGAGGAGTCGAGTCCGCGACTGCGCAGGCGTGCCTCTAGCACTGCCAAAGAGGGCGGCAAGATGTAAATCATCACCGCATTGGGGTATTGCGCCTTGATTTGTTTGGCCCCTTGCCAGTCTATTTCTAGCACCACATCGCGCCCTGCGCTGAGTTGTTGATTCAACCAGGGGCGCGAGGTGCCATAGAGATTGCCATATACCTCGGCAGACTCGACAAAATGATTTTGCTCTTTGAGGGTTAAAAATTCATCCTTGCTGATGAAAAAATAATCCACCCCGTTGTGTTCGGTGGCGCGGGCTGCGCGGGTGGTGTGGGAAATTGACAGCATTAACGACAGTTCGCGTTGCAGCAAGGCTTTGACCAAGCTGGTTTTGCCCGCCCCTGAGGGGGCTGCAATGACAAACAGGCTGCCGCTGTGGGGGTGTTCCGGTTCACTCGACATTTTGTACCTGTTCGCGGAGTTGTTCTATGATGACCTTGAGGTTGACGGCTTGCTGGGTGAGGGAGATGTCGGTGGATTTTGACCCCAAGGTATTGGCCTCACGGTTGAGTTCTTGGCATAAAAAATCCAAGCGCTTGCCCAGCAAGCCACCTTTTTGTAAGAGCTGTTCGTATTCACTTAAGTGGCTGGCCAGTCTGTCCAGCTCTTCGCTGACGTCCATTTTTTGTGCAGCGATAACGATCTCTTGTTCTACACGATGGGGATCAACGCTGTCGATGATGCTGGCGAGTTTGTTTTTCAAGCGCTCGGGTAATTTTTGTTGCAACTCTTGTGCGGTTTTTTGTGCCTGCAGGCGGGCAGAGTCTGCTTGTGCAAGCCGTTCACGCATAAACCCGCGGATGCGTTCGCCTTCATTGGCCCGAGAGTGCTGAAATTGCTGCAATACTTGCGTGAAACAGTGTTCAACACCGGTGTTGAGCGTGTCTTCGGGCAGATGTTCAAGATCGGCGCTATCGCTGAGCACGCCGGGCCAACGCAGCAGTTCAACGGTGTTTAATTTGGCGGGGATGGTGTGTTGGTGTTCGAGTTCTTGCGCGCAGCTGAGCACTGCCTTGATCAGGTCATGGTTGAGGTGTAATTGTGCGTTGTCTGGTGCGCGGCTCAGATTGATGCGGCAGTCGAGTTTGCCTCTGTGTATGTGCTCTTGCGCTAAGGCGCGGCAGCGATGTTCCCAATGGCGCAAAGCCTCGGGGGTTTTACACTGCCATTCAAAAAAACGTTGATTGACAGATTTGAGTTCTATTTCCACACTGTTGCCACTGTTGCCTAATGATTGTTTGACTAAGGCGTAGCCCGTCATGCTGTGAACTTTGCCAAGTGTGGACATGGTGTGAAAACTGATGGTGGTATGTGGCTAAAATAGGATTTTACAAGCACTATGTCCACCGGCACCAATCGCTCACTGCCCACGGGGTACCAAATAGAGGGGTACACCATTGATAGACCCATTAGCCGTGGTGGCTTTTCTATCGTCTATCGCGCCACAGATTCAAACAATCAAGTGGTGGCGGTGAAAGAATATCTGCCAAGCGGTCTGGTGCTGCGCACCGAGGGCTCGCGAGTGGCTGCCAGCTCGCTAGAGAACATGACCGCCTTTCGTTACGGCATGAAATGTTTTTTTGAAGAGGGTAAGGCCCTCTCTACCATCAATCACAACAACGTGGTGCGCGTGCTGAATTTCTTTCGCGCCAATGAAACGGTGTACATGGTGATGAAGTACGAGCGTGGCCGTACCTTGCAGCAATACATACAAGCCAAGCAGGGCATGTTGCCTGAACGCTTTGTGCGCTATGTGTTCACCGAGCTACTCAACGGTTTGCGCGAGGTGCATGCCAAGCGCCTGCTGCATCTGGACTTAAAGCCTGCCAATATTTTTATACGCACTGATGGCACGCCTATTTTGCTGGATTTTGGTGCGGCTCGGCAGATATTAGTGGCCAATCAAAGCATCACGGCGCCGATGTATACCCCTGGGTTCGCCGCTCCTGAGCAGTACCGTGAGAAAGACGCTGACAAGTGTGGGCCGTGGACGGACATTTATGGCATTGGTGCATCGTTGTATGCCTGTTTTGCCGCGTTTGCACCGCAGTCGGCAGACTCACGCGTGTCCAAAGACCACTATATTCCTGCGCACCGCATCTGGGGTGATATGTACACGCGCGAAATTTTGGATGTGGTCGACTGGTGTTTGCGACTTGACCCCACTGAGCGACCACAAAGTGTTTTTCAACTACAAAAATTATTACGCCCACCCAAACGCGAAGTGCAAACCAGCACTTTTGATGCGGTGAAAAAATGGTTGGGTATAGATAAGACTCCTGCTTCACAAAACAGCAAGAGCAGCAGTCAAGGGAGTAGATAATGGAATTTTCAATTTATCAAGATTCTCGTCGCGGAGGTCGCAAGACCAACCAAGACCGTATTGGTTATACCTATAGTCGTGATTCATTGTTGTTGGTGGTGTGTGATGGCATGGGCGGGCACGCCGGTGGTGAAATTGCCTCACATTTGGTGGCGCGACTTTTTTTAGAGCGTTTTGAGCGTGAAGCGCAGCCAATGTTGCGCTCGCCCACTTTGTTTTTGCAAGAGTGCATGGAGACCGCGCACCAGGCTTTACTTGATTATTCTGCCCGTTTTCAACTGGTGGATACGCCACGCACCACCTGTGTGGCCGCGGTGATTCAGGCCAACTATGCATATTGGGCTCATGCGGGGGATACGCGCTTGTATTTCATGCGCCAAGGCCGCAGCGTGCACCAAACGCGTGACCATTCCAAGGTGCAGTTTTTGGTTGATAACGGGGTGTTGACCGCAGAGCAGGCCTTGGTTCACCCAGACCGTAACAAAGTCTTCAGCTGTCTCGGGGGCGACATAGAGCCCACGGTAGACTACTCCCCCCGTGTGCCGATACACGAAGGAGATGTGGTTTTGCTGTGTACTGATGGGGTCTGGGGTGCTTATGATG